>NZ_LVCT01000360.1:0-46325 GCF_001647205.1 Rhodococcus sp. EPR-134 | reverse complement strand
TGCCGTCACGTCGGAGGAGCTCGACGTGGACTCGCGCTTCGTCACCATCGCGGAGTCACCGAACCCGGTGATCCAATGGCCGTTCCGAACGAGCCTGATCCATGCGCCGACCGGAGCCGTCATCTATCAGTTCCGCGAAGTGCTGAACGGACGGCACACGCGCATCGACAAGCTCGAGCAGCCGGTGTTCGCCTGGAGATAGGGGCAGCTCGACACGCTCGGGACTGTTCAGGCTACGGCGCCTCGGCGAATAGTCCGTCGTGCTGTGGAAAGCTGGCCGCACGGCAATCGAACGACGCGAGGTGTGTGCAGTGAACTCTGGCGAACAAGAACCGATCCCCACGGATCGGATTCTCACTGTTCCCAACGTGCTCAGTATCGTGCGTCTACTCGCTCTGCCGCTGTTCGCCTACCTGCTGCTCGTCACGCACTCGGACGGCTGGGCATTGGCGCTGCTGATGCTCAGCGGGTTCACCGACTGGCTCGACGGCAAGCTGGCCAGAGTGCTCGGACAGACCTCGCGTCTGGGAGCGCTTCTCGACCCGCTGGTCGATCGTCTGTACGTCGTGACGACACTGGTCACCTTCGTCGCCCGCGATTTCATTCCCTGGTGGGTCGCAGCGATACTCATCGGCCGTGATCTTCTGGTTGCGTTGACGCTGCCGATCTACCGCAGGCGTGGCCTGCCACCGCCCGAGGTGGTTTATCTCGGCAAGGCTGCGACCTTCCTACTGATGTTCGCTCTGCCGTTGATTCTTGCCGGGCACGGAGACTGGGCCATCGGACCGTTCACCCATGCCTTCGGTTTCGCTTTCCTGATCTGGGGAACCGTCCTGTACGTGTGGACTGCCGCGATCTACGTGCTCAAGGCCGTTGACGTTGCGCGAACCCACGAGGTCGTGCCCCGATGAAGTCGACCGGGGAGGACGTCCGTCGTAACCCGGTACCGTCGCTGCTTCGGTCACTCATGACCGAACATCTCGACCCGGGCTACGAGGCAACTGCATTCGAACGCCAGCACGAGCACACCAAGAACAGATCCTCGAAGACGGGGCCGTGGCTGGCCCTCGGCGCACTGTTGATCGGGTTCATCGTCACGGTCTCGGCTGTTCAAGCGACGAAGCAGGTGACCGGCACCGAAGAGGTTCGAAGCGAGTTGGTGGCGAAGGTCCGTGATGCGGAGGATCGAATCGATTCACTGGCCGCGTCCCGCGATTCACTCGGCGGCGCCGTCGACGCCGCGCGCGGCGTGGCGCTCGAAGGCGATGCACGCGGCAGCGCCGTCCTCGACCAACTGCGAGCGGTCGAATCCGGCGCAGGAGCCGAAGCTGTTCACGGGGAGGGACTGGTGGTGACGTTGACGGACCCGGCCGGACGCCCGAACCTCTCGGATGCGTCGCAACGGAGTGTCGGCGGTAAGACAGTTGTCCTCGATCGCGATCTGCAGACCGTCGTAAACGCCCTGTGGGCTGGGGGAGCGGAGGCGATCGCCGTCGGCGGCGTGCGAATCGGGCCGACGGTGACCATCCGTCAGGCGGGCGGCGCGATGCTCGTCGACAACCAACCTGTTTTCTCCCCGTACCTCGTCGAGGCGATCGGAGACACGCGAGCACTGCAGCGGAAATTCGTCGTCAGCGACGCCTACGTGAGAATGTCTAGCGTCTCGCAACTGTACGGAGTCGGTTTCGCGGTGGCCGAAGACGATTCGTTGACTCTGCCGCCTGCGGCGCCTCGCGCCGTCCGAGTGGCAACAGAACCCACAGAACCCAAGTGACAGAAGGAGTTCGATGAAGGCCGGTTCCGCCCTGTACGGACTCGCAGCACTGGTCGTCGGCATCGTCCTGGGCGTAGTTTTCAGCCCGCAGGTGCCCGACGTGATCCAGCCCTATCGTCCGATCGCTGTCGTTGCGGCGCTCGACGCCGTCTTCGGTGGACTACGCGCGTATCTGGACGAAATCTTCGACGCGAAGGTGTTCGTGGTTTCCTTCGTCTTCAACGTGCTCGTCGCGTCGTTGATCGTCTGGCTCGGTGATCAGTTGGGTGTCGGTACTCAACTCTCGACGGCGATCGTCGTCGTGTTGGGTATCCGGATCTTCGGCAACGCAGCGGCATTGCGACGCCGGCTGTTCGGAGCGTGAGTCATGGCGGAACATTCCACGACCGAACCGGAAGAAGAACCTCCCGTCACCACTGCGGGTGAAGGTCGTCACGAGTTGCGTTCACCGTCCAAACACCGCACCAACGTCGTCTTCGCAATCCTCGCTGCTGTGCTGTTGAGCGTGCTCGGCGTTGCGATTGCCACACAGGTACGCAGCACAGTGGCCGGAGATTCACTCGACGCCGCGCGCCCTGCCGACCTCCTGGTGGTTCTCGACAATTTGAATCGGCGCGAAGCCGCGCTGAGGCAGGAAGTCGCGAATCTTCAGGAATCGCTTGCCACTTTGGAAGCCGGTGGCAACACGGGAGCAGCGCTGGACGAGGCGCGGGCGCGGCTGACCTCACTCTCCATTCAAGTGGGGACCGCTCCGGCCACTGGACCGGGTGTGACGATGACCCTGACAGATCCGGCGGGCGGCGTCGGATCGGAAGTGATTCTCGATCTCATCCAGGAACTGCGTGCTGCCGGTGCCGAAGCCATCTCGATCGCAGGTGCGAACGGCGAACCCATTCGTATCGGCGTGAACTCGTGGGTGAGTGGGCGCGGCGGCGAGATCGAATTGGACGGAACCCGGATCGAGCAGCCGTACACTGTGACCGCGATCGGAGATCCGCCGACATTGGCGGCAGCGTTGAACATTCCCGGAGGCGTCTTCGACAATGTCGCACGCAATGGCGGAACGTCGTCCGTCGAGCAATCGCAGCAGGTCACGATCTCCGTCTTGCGACAATTGAATCCGCGCCAATACGCTCAACCCGGAAATTGATCTTTTTGCGTCCGACTTTCGGACGGCCTGTGAAAGGAAGCCACTGTGAGTGAGCTCGATACACCTACCGATCTGCGCTACACCGCGGAGCACGAGTGGGTGAAGCGAACCGGCCCGACCTCAGTTCGAGTCGGTATCACCGACTTTGCTCAGTCGCAGCTCGGTGACGTCGTGTTCGTCCAGCTTCCCGCTGTCGACGAAGACGTGACCGCCGGTGAATCGCTCGGTGAGGTCGAGTCGACCAAGAGCGTCTCCGACATCTTTGCTCCGTTCACTGCGAAAGTTCTTGCAGCGAACGGTGAATTGGACGGACAGCCCGACCTCGTCAACACCGACCCGTACGACACGGGTTGGTTGGTCGAACTCGAGGTTGCCGACGAGGCCACACTCGACGCCGCACTCGCGGCAACTCTGGACGCGGAGGCATACAAGGGACTCACGTCCGAGTAGAAAACCTGCGCGTGGACCGGCCAACTCGTGTTGTGTCGCGGCCTGTCTCGCTGCACACGGCGGTCTGCGCAGGGTACGGTCGTTAGGTACGCATGTGCCGAGTCGGGGCGCAGGGCCGTATCGAACGTGACTGTGAAAGATGCTCGTGAAGAAAGTGCACTGCGTAGTCCAGTGATTCATGATCTGGATGATTGACCCAGGAGGAGAAACAGTGAGCGAGAACGGTAACGACGCGGGCTATGGGGAGTCGCCGGCGGAGACCACTTCGGTTTTCCGCGCGGACTTCCTCAATGAGCTCGACAACACCTCCTCTGCAGCACCGGCCGCCGAGCAGCCGGTTTCGGGCGTGGAAGGCCTTCCCGCCGGAGCCGCACTTCTGGTGGTCAAGCGGGGACCGAATGCAGGATCCCGCTTCTTGCTCGATCAGCCGACGACGTCGGCAGGTCGGCACCCGGACAGCGACATCTTCCTGGACGACGTGACCGTCAGCCGTCGTCACGCCGAGTTCCGTCAGGAAGATGCAGATTTCCACGTCGTCGACGTCGGAAGCCTCAACGGCACCTACGTCAACCGTGAGCCTGTCGATTCGGCAGTTCTCGCGAATGGTGACGAGGTTCAGATCGGCAAGTTCCGTCTGGTGTTCCTCACCGGCCCTCGTGCCGGCGGTTCGCAGGTCGGCGAGTCGTCAGCAGGTGCGGGTAGCTAATGACGGCAGTGCGGCAGCAGAGCCAGCCCGGAATGTCGATTGGTTCCGTGCTGGATCGGTTGCGTCCAGATTTTCCCGACGTGACGATTTCGAAGATCCGTTTCCTCGAGTCCGAGGGCTTGATCAGCCCGCAACGGACACCGTCGGGATACCGCAGATTCTCTGTCGAGGACTGCGAGCGTCTTCGCTTCGTGCTGACCGCTCAACGCGATCAGTACCTGCCGCTCAAAGTGATCAAAGAACAACTCGAAGCGATCGACAGTGGCGCAGCGACGGTGAGTGCAGAAGTTCCTGCGCCTCGTCGTGCTCGCGTCCTGTCGATCGCTACGGGCGATGTCTCACCCGAGGCGTTCCGGGTCGATCGCGAAGTTCGAGTCGGTCGTCAGGATCTTCTCGCGCGCGCTGACATCGACGATCGGTTTCTGACCGATCTGATCCGCACCGGTTTGGTCGTTCCCGGCGCGGCGGGATTCTTCGACGAGGATGCCGTGACGTTGGCGCGCACCGCTAAGGCGATGTCCGAGTACGGCTTGGAGGTTCGCCATCTGCGGGCGTTCAAGTTGGCTGCTGATCGCGAAGCGGGGCTGGTGACTCAGATCGCCGGACCGGTTGCCAAGGGTCGTGACGCCGGAGCACGTGATCGTGCCGAGGAAATGGTGCGGGAGCTGGCCGCTCTGTCACTGACTTTGCACACGTGTCTGGTCAAATCGGCAGTTCGGGGAAGTCTCGATCGCTGAGTTCCTCGATCAGCGGGGCACACTCGAATAGAATTTCAGTACGACCGCATCGGAGTCGGTCGGCTGGATCACGTCAGGTTGGAGGCAAGCTCGATGGGCGAAATGCGTGTGATCGGAGTTCGTGTCGAGCAGCCTCAGAATCAGCCGGTCCTGTTGCTGCGAGAGTCCGACGGCGATCGGTACCTGCCGATCTGGATCGGGCAAACCGAAGCTACCGCGATTGTTCTCGAACAACAGGGAGTCGAGCCGGCGCGGCCGCTGACTCACGACCTGATCAAGATCTTGATCGAATCTTTCGGTCGGAGCCTCAAGGAAGTTCGGATCGTGGACCTGCAAGAGGGCACTTTCTACGCGGATCTCGTCTTCGACGAGCAGACCACTGTCTCGGCACGTCCGTCGGACTCGATTGCATTGGCCCTGCGCATCGGCGTTCCGATCTTCGCGTCGGAGGCTGTTCTCGCCGAGGCCGGTCTGGTCATTCCCGACGAGCGCGAAGACGAGGTCGAGAAGTTCAAGGAATTCCTCGACACCATCTCGCCGGACGATTTCAAAGCCACTGATGGTTAGCCTGAATTGACTGGTTGCGGACTTTAGTCTTCAACTCTCAAGTAGAGGTTGAGTCTCGGTCGGCGTGTTGCGTTGACCATGCACCCTCCTGGACTTACCGTTGCGTGCGGTGGAGATCTTCTCGCCTTGTCGATCGAGGCGTACTCTGGGTAAGTCCACTCATGGAATTACCTGCCTTGGATTCACATCTGAAAGTTCGGTCGGCACGGGATTCTCGTGACTGCTGATAGCACAGGTTGGTTACATGATGGCGAAGCGAGAGGGAGACGGCAGTGGAAGAACAGTCGAATGAGCGCGGGACGGGCATAGCCGGTAGTGCCGCGACTGCAGAAATGTCTTCCGAAGAGCTGCAGCCGGGCCTGTTCCCGGACGATTCCATCCCCGACGACCTCGTCGGATATCGAGTACCCAGTGCGTGCCAGATCGCCGGGATCACGTACCGCCAACTCGACTACTGGGCACGGACGTCGTTGGTTGTTCCGTCGATCCGTGGCGCTGCCGGATCCGGAAGCCAACGTCTGTACTCCTTCAAGGACATTCTCGTTCTGAAGATCGTGAAGCGTCTGCTCGATACCGGCATCTCACTGCAGAACATCCGCGTTGCCGTCGATCACCTCCGTAAGCGTGGCGTCCGCGATCTTGCCAACATCACTCTGTTCTCCGACGGCACCACCGTGTACGAATGCACGTCCCCCGAAGAGGTCGTCGACCTCCTCCAGGGTGGGCAGGGCGTATTCGGCATCGCAGTCAGTGGCGCGATGCGTGAACTCACCGGAACGATCGCCGACTTCCCCGCCGAGCGGGCCGACGGCGGTGAAAGTGATCCCAACCCGGAAGACGAGTTGGCTTCGCGACGCAAGAATCGCGCCAGCCGCAAAACCGGATAACGTACGTCACATCTCTTTGGAGGATGCCACGGTGCAGGTAGGCGTTTCGGTCAACTAGACTGGGCCTGCGTCGCCGGCGTACGGGAGAGCCTCGGATACCGATTCACCGAACTTGTCTTTGTTTCAGTCTTTGTCTCAAAGGTCAGTCGTGAGCGGGATCAGGGCGCCGAAGGAGCAATACCTCCCCGTCAATCTCTCAGGCACCAAGGACCGTACGGGCTCCGACGCCTCTGGAAAGCGGTGGGACAACCCACCCGCCGACGGGGAAAGGCTGTGGCTTCCGCCTTCGGCGGATCACTACCGAATCTCTCAGGCGCTCGGGAATCGAGCATGCGACAGAGGGGGAGGAACACACCGCAGTTCGGTGTGTGTCCTGATCCTCCGATCTGTCTGGGAGTTGTCGTGATCGACGCTGCAAGCCGTATATTTGCCGACCGCCATGTCGGTCCGAACGCCGCGGAACTCGCGCGCATCCTCGAACTCGTCGGGGTCGATTCACTCGACGAACTGGCAACCAAGGCCGTTCCCTCCGTCATCCTCGACGCTGCCCCGAACGGCATCGCTGCCGGACTCGACGCTCTGCCGCTTCCGGTCGGAGAGCACGAGGCACTTGCCGAACTGACTGCACTCGCAGCCCAGAACACCGTCGCGACGTCGATGATCGGCCTCGGCTACTTCGACACGTTGACGCCGCCGGTGTTGTTGCGCAACATCATCGAGAACCCGGCCTGGTACACCGCGTACACCCCGTATCAGCCGGAGATCAGCCAGGGCCGTCTCGAAGCCCTCCTCAACTTCCAGACCATGGTCGCCGATCTCTCCGGCATGGAACTGGCAAACTCGTCGATGCTCGACGAGGCCACCGCCGCTGCCGAAGCCATGACGCTCCTGCGCCGCGCGAACCGCAGCAAGTCCCCACGATTTGTCGTCGACGCCGATCTCTACCCGCAGACCCTCGCCGTCATCGAGACTCGCGCCGAGCCGCTCGGCATCGAGATCGTCTCCGCGGACCTCACCGCTGGTCTTCCGGAAGGTGACTTCTTCGGCGTCATCGCCCAGATCCCAGGTGCCTCGGGACGAGTCGTCGATTACACCTCGATCATCGCGGAAGCTCACGAGCGCGGCGCACTGGTTGCCGTCGGCGCAGACCTCCTCGCGATGACGCTCATCACCTCACCCGGTGAGCTCGGCGCGGATGCGTGCTTCGGAACCACCCAGCGTTTCGGTGTTCCCATGGGATACGGCGGACCGCACGCCGGTTACCTGGCCGTGCACTCCAAGCATGCGCGTCAGCTGCCCGGCCGCTTGGTCGGCGTCTCCATCGACGCCGACGGAGACAAGGCATACCGCCTGGCGCTGCAGACACGTGAGCAGCACATTCGCCGCGAGAAGGCGACGTCCAACATCTGTACCGCTCAGGTGCTCCTCGCCATCCTCGCTGCGATGTACGCGAGCTACCACGGCGCCGAGGGACTCAAGGCGATTGCGTTGCGCGTCGCTGCCCGCGCACACGCGTTGGCAAACGGCCTGCGCGAAGGCGGCGTGACCGTTGTCCACGATTCGTTCTTCGACACCGTGCTCGCTCAGGTTCCGGGCAAGGCGGCCGACGTCGTCGCTGCGGCCAAGGAATCCGGGATCAACCTGCGTCTGGTCGATGCCGATCATGTCGGTATCTCCTGCGACGAGGCCACCACCGCCGACCACGTCCTTGCCGTGCTCGACGCGTTCGGTATCGAGGATGCTGTTGTCGCCATCGAAGCTGAGGGCAACTCGGTTCCGGCTGCTCAGGAGCGCACGTCCGACTACCTGCAGCACGAAGCCTTCACCCGTTACCGTACGGAAACGGCAATGCTTCGCTACCTGCGCGCGCTGTCCGACAAGGACATCGCCCTCGATCGCAGCATGATCCCGCTGGGTTCGTGCACCATGAAGCTCAATGCGACCGCCGAGATGGAATCCATCACCTGGCCCGCGTTCAATGCGATCCATCCGTTCGCGCCGACATCGGATGCGCCTGGTCTGCTGAAGATCATCAAGGATCTCGAAGACTGGCTGGTCGCGGTCACCGGCTATGACAACGTCAGCCTGCAACCCAACGCCGGCAGCCAGGGGGAGTACGCGGGCCTGCTCGCGATCCGCAACTACCACCTCAGCCGGGGTGACGACCATCGCGACACCTGCCTCATCCCGTCGAGCGCTCACGGCACCAACGCGGCTTCTGCCGTCATGGCCGGGATGCGCGTCGAGGTTGTCGCCTGCCGTCCCAACGGTGACGTCGACGTGGACGATCTGCGCGCGAAGATCGCCGATCACGCCGAGCGTCTCGCCGCGATCATGATCACCTACCCTTCAACGCACGGTGTCTACGAGCACGAGATCGCCGACATCTGCGCAGCGGTACAGGACGCCGGTGGCCAGGTGTACGTCGACGGCGCCAACCTCAATGCGCTTGTCGGCCTTGCCCGTCCGGGCCGATTCGGCGGCGACGTCAGCCACCTGAATCTGCACAAGACCTTCTGCATCCCGCACGGCGGCGGCGGACCCGGCGTCGGCCCGATCGGTGTGCGCTCACACTTGACGCCGTTTTTGCCCGGACACCCGATGGCCCCCGAACTCGGTGGTAGAGGAACGATCTCGGCAGCGCCGTACGGCAGTGCGTCCATTCTGCCCATCACTTGGACCTACATCCGGATGATGGGTGCTGCGGGCCTGCGCCGCGCCAGCCTGACCGCCATTGCGTCGGCCAACTACATCGCGCGTCGACTCGACGAGTACTTCCCGGTTCTCTACACCGGCGAGAACGGCATGGTCGCGCACGAGTGCATCCTCGACCTCCGTGGGTTGACCAAGGACACTGGCGTCACCGTCGACGACGTGGCAAAGCGTCTGGCCGACTACGGTTTCCATGCACCGACCATGAGCTTCCCCGTGGTCGGCACACTGATGGTCGAGCCCACCGAGAGCGAGAACCTCGAAGAGATCGACGAGTTCTGCGAGGCGATGATCGCTATTCGCGGCGAAATCGATCGCGTCGGCGCCGGCGAGTGGACGGTGGAGGACAACCCGCTACGCGGTGCTCCCCACACTGCGGGAAGCATTGCAGCGCAGTGGGATCACCCGTACTCGCGTGAGATCGCCGTCTTCCCGCGTGGCAAGGCTCGCCCGAAGGTGTGGCCGTCCGTGCGTCGTATCGACGGTGCACATGGCGACCGCAACCTGGTCTGCTCCTGCCCGCCGATCGAAGCGTTCGCAGGCAACTAAGGCGTGTGCCCGCCGGAGATCATCACCTCTCGTGTACGAGTTCGAGAACAGTGATCTCCGGCGGGGCGCCGACGCGTACCGGCGGACCCCAAGCCCCGGCGCCGCGCGGCGTGTACAGCACTGTGTTTCCGACCCTGTCCAAGCCTTGCACCGAAGGCTGCTGCAGCGGAACAAGATACCGCAGCGGCCACATCTGACCGCCGTGAGTGTGCCCGGACAGTTGCAGATCGATACCCATCTCGGACGCCTCGATCGCTTGACGCGGTTCGTGCGCGAGAAGCAAGGCGAAAGTATTCGGATCGCGACCTGCGAGCGCGGCAGTCAGGTTCGGCTCGTACGGGGCCGGCGACGTGTAGTCGTGGATGCCCACGATGTCGATGGTATCGCCGCCATGCTGGATCGAGGTGCGGCTGTTGCGAAGTGTGGTGATCCCCAATGTCTCCCACACGTCGAGCCATTTGCCGCCGTCGTCGGCGTAGAACTCGTGGTTTCCGCTGACTCCGAAGATTCCGTCGGGCGCCCGAAGATCGGCGAGCGGAGCAAGATCGGGAGCAACTTTCGCGACGGTTCCGTCCACGAGGTCGCCGCCGATCGCGATCAGATCGACATTCTGCGAGTTCACGATATCGACCACCTTGCGGGTGAAGTCGACCCCGCGGGCCGGTCCCACGTGCAGGTCGGTGATCAAGGCGATCCGGTATCCGTTGAAGCCCTCAGGTAGACGAGCGAGCGGCACGCGGTCGCGGGAAATCTTGGGGCCCGACGCCTCGTAGACGCCGTAGCCGGCGGTGCCGATCGCCGCGAGAGTGACTGCTGCTGTAGCCAACTGCAACGTACGACGCTTGGCTGGGTCGACTTCGGTCGTGGTATCCGTGTGGCGTGCACGCAGTCGACCGATCCCGGCGAACAGGCCGATCACGAGCAGTCCGGGAATCAGATACAGCCACGAAGCCAGCCAGACCCATCCGACAAATCCGATCGGTCGCGCCCACGATGTCGGAAAGACTTCGCCGCTGCCGACCCCGATGAGCGTCGAGACCGCCAAGACGACAAGCGCAGTGTCGGCGAGACGAGCCCATCGCCTCGGGATGCCGGTGGCGCGAACGAGTCGGCGATGCAGGAACCAGGTCAGAAGGGCGAGAAGGACTGCAAAAACCGCGACGCGCCCCATCAGGACAGCATCTTGGTCACTGCGGCCGCGAGAGCGGGGTCGGACGTCGAATCGACCCGAACCAATGTGCCGCCCGTCCGATCCGAGACGTCTTGGAGTGTGGAGACGTCGTCGCCCGCACCGACGACGATCACGTCGACCTGTACCGGACGCGACGGATTGCCCGCAGCGGCGATCGCGCTGAGCAGTTCGGCTCGCGTCGTGGTGGATTCGTCAGGCGTACTCGAGGTGATCAGCAGCACCGAGTTGACTCGCCCCGCGTCGAAACCGTCCACGGCGGCTTTGTAGGAGCTGGCAAGCGCCGGGTATTTGGAGGTCTTTCCGCCGGCCCGAAGCCCGTTGAGGAAATCGGTGATCGTGGCACGCCGATTCGGCTCGGACAGTGAACCGCCCGGAACCAGGATGCGCTCGGACGGTTTTCCGTCGGTGCCCGTGCTGAACTCGCGAAGGCCGATGTCCGAAGCGTCAGGGCTGCGACCCAATTGGGTATTCACCGCCGAGGCAACGTTCGCCAAGCGGGTAGTGCCACCGTCGTCGGTACCCATCGACGCCGACGTGTCCATCAGGATGGTGGCACTACGCGGCGAGACCGGGTTGGCGACTATGTCACCGAGCGCCGCTGCGGTCTCCGCCGAAGCCGGTTTCAACGTGGACGAGATCTTGGCCGGGGACACCGCCCCGAGATCGGGAAGGTCTTGGCCCTCGACCCGGAAACCGGCGCCGACGAACAACTGTGACTGATTCGGCTCACGCATGAAATCGGCAAACTGTGCCGCTGCGCGCGACGCGGTTTCGTCGATCCCGCTGCCCGAGACGATGACCGCCGGATAGTCCGCGACTGGCGTTGCGCCGGCGGGGGAGTACGTCGTCATCGCCGCGTTCGCGCTCTGCGCTATCGACTGTTCCGTGGCCGGAACGGCTTTCACCGAATCCGGTGTTCCGGCGCTCAGTGCTCCGAGGGCTTCGGCGGTGGACGAGGGGGGAGTCGGCAAGGATTGGAACTGCAACGCCCGTGCACTGAGCGCAGCGTTGACCTGAGCGGACTTCGCCTGATCCGTCGTGACCGGACCGGCACCCGCATCGGCGACGTCGGCAGCGATCGCCTGTGCAGCCATCGAGGTTTCGGTACTTCCGACCGGCAGGGCGACCGTCAGATCGGACGGCAAAGACTTCCAACTCGATGCTGCGCCGGCCAATGCTGCCGCGGTCTCGGGACCGGCTGCCAGAACGATCGGGGAACTCGCGAGCGAGCGAGGATCACCGTTGATCACGGCCTTGCCCGACAGTGGCGCGAGTTCGAACGAACTCGTCGGGATCCACAGGGAGGGACGCGGTCCCAATGCTGCGTCGTCCCAGGGGGCCGCCGGACCGGCTTCGAGTGCCGTCGAGACCGACGCGGACGGCGCACCGTGCACCACGACGGCGATGCAGTGATCACGCACCACCGGCGAGGTCTGGGTGTACCGCTTCGCCAGTTCCTCGACCTGTGGGGCTATGGACGGATCCGCGGTGACGTCGAGTGTCTTGTTGCCCTCGACGCACGTACCGGCTGCCTGCTGTCCCTGATGGTCGATCCGGTTGCTGAGGGCCTTCCATCCGAAGAAGCCTGCCACGATCAAGACGATCAGCACGACGACGAGAATCGGCCCCTTACTGATACCTCTGGCGCCTGACCCGCCGCGATGTTCGCCCACGTACCTTGCCCTACCTTGGTCACTCGAAGAATGTCTGTTGAACGGACTTTGTCCTCGGCCAGTCTAGTGACGAAACTTCGGGGCCTACGCGAACAGCCTCGACACCGGGAGCGGTGCCGAGGCTGTTCGGGTTCAGCTTCGAGTTCGAAGAAGGTGAAATCAGGCGTTGGCGGCCTTGTACTCGCGGCGGCGGCGATGCAGGATCGGCTCCGTGTATCCGCTGGGCTGCTTCGCGCCTTCGAGGATGAGTTCCTTGGCAGCCTGGAACGCGATGTTGGAATCGAAATCAGGTGCCATGTTGCGGTACTCGGCGTCGCCCTCGTTCTGACGGTCGACAACCGGGGCCATGCGCTCGAGTGCACTGACAACGTCGCTCTCGCTGACGATGCCGTGACGCAGCCAGTTGGCGAGCAGCTGGCTCGAGATGCGCAGCGTGGCGCGATCCTCCATGAGCGCGACATCGTGGATGTCGGGAACCTTGGAGCAGCCGACGCCCGCGTCGATCCAACGGACCACGTAGCCGAGGATGGACTGGCAGTTGTTGTCGAGCTCTTCCTTCTTCTCCGCGTCCGTCCAGTCGGTGCTGGGAGCGAGCGGGATGGTCAGGATGTCGTCGACGCTCGCGCGAGGCTTGCCCTTCAGGCTGTCCTGAACTGCGAATACGTCGACGCGGTGGTAGTGCGTCGCGTGCAGCGTTGCGCCGGTCGGCGAAGGTACCCATGCGGTGTTGGCGCCGGCCTTGGGGTGACCGATCTTCTGCTCGAGCATGTCTGCCATCAGCTCGGTCATGGCCCACATGCCCTTGCCGATCTGCGCCTTGCCCTGCAGGCCGCAGGCCAGTCCGGTGTCGACGTTCCAGTCCTCGTACGCACCGATCCACTTCTGCTTCTTCATCTCGGCCTTGCGCACCATCGCGCCGGCTTCCATGGAGGTGTGGATCTCGTCGCCGGTGCGGTCGAGGAAGCCGGTGTTGATGAACACGACGCGGTCGACGGCTTCCTTGATGCAGGCGGCGAGGTTGACCGTCGTACGACGCTCCTCGTCCATGATGCCGACCTTGAGCGTGTTCTCCGGAAGCCCGAGGACCTGCTCGACACGGCCGAACAGTTCGGTGGTGAAGGCAACTTCCTCGGGACCGTGCTGCTTGGGCTTGACGATGTAGATCGAGCCGGTGCGGCTGTTGTCGAGCGGTCCGTTGGCGTCACTGATCGAGAGGCCGTGCACTGCACAGGCACTGGTGATCAAGGCGTCGAGGATGCCCTCGGGGACCTCGTTGCCGTCGGCGTCGAGGATCGCGGGGTTGGTCATGAGGTGACCGACGTTGCGGACGAACAGGAGCGAACGACCGTGCAGGCTGAGTTCGCTGCCGTCGACTGCGGTGTACTTACGGTCGCCGTTGAGCGTGCGGGTGAAGGACTTGGCGCCCTTCTTGATCTCCTCGGACAGGTCACCGCGGTTGAGACCCAACCAGTTTCGGTAGCCGACAACCTTGTCGTCGGCGTCGACAGCGGCGACCGAGTCCTCGAAGTCCATGATCGTGGTGACGGCGGATTCGAGAACGACGTCCTTGACGCCGGCGGCGTCGGTGCTGCCGATCGGGGACGAGGCGTCGATCTGGATCTCGGCGTGCAATCCGTTGTTGAGCAGCAGGATGCTCGTCGGTGCGTCCTTCTCGCCGAGGTAGCCGACGAACTTCTCCGGCTGGGCGAGCGTGGTGACAGTACCGTCTGCCAACGTGATCTTCAGTTCACTGCCGTCGACAACGTACTTGGTTGAATCTGCATGCGATCCCGACGCGAGAGGTGCTGCCGCATCGAGGAATTCACGCGCCCAGGCGATGACTTTGTCGCCGCGGACCTTGTTGTAGCCGGAACCCTTCTCGGCGCCGTTCTCCTCGGAGATGGCGTTGGTGCCGTACAGCGCGTCGTACAACGAACCCCAGCGGGCGTTGGACGCGTTGAGTGCGAAGCGCGCGTTGAGGATCGGCACGACCAACTGCGGGCCGGCCGTCGAGGTGATCCCGGTGTCGACGTTCGCGGTGGTGACCGAGAACTCGGCAGGCGTCGGCAGGAGGTAGCCGATTTCCTGCAGGAACGCCTTGTACGCGGCGGCGTCGATGGGAGCGCCGGCGTGATCGCGATGCCACTGATCGATCTGAGCCTGCAGATCGTCACGCTTGGCAAGCAAGTCGCGGTTCTTCGGTGCGAGCTCGGTGATGACCTTGTCGGCGCCGGCCCAGAACGTTTCGGCGTCTACACCGGTGCCGGGAAGAGCCTCCTCGACCACGAAGTCGTAGAGAACCTTGGCAACCTGAAGACTGCCGACCTGAACGCGCTCAGTCATGAATAGCCTCACTTTTCCGAAAGCGGAGCATCACATATGGATGCCATGAACCAACATCAATGTTACCTGGGAGTATTCCCACCGCTGTCCGCGCCCTGAGCTGCGATAATCGGGCGCGAAGAGCTGAAACGATCAAGTGAAATTCGTTCTGTCTAGAGTTTGCGCGCGGAAATCTCGAAACCAGCCGCGCGTAGACGCTCGACCAGGACGTCGCCGAGCGCTGTCGCTGGAGTCAAAACGCCGGTGGCCGGGGGAAGAGCCTTTTGGTCCTTCGCCAACGACAACGCAGATTCGCCGAGCATTACCGCCGTCGCGCTGTATCCCGGGTCGCCCTTCGCCTTCACTCGTGATGTGTATCGGGCGCCGGTCGTGGTCGTGGTGAACACGTCGAGCGTGAAGTGGCCCTTCTTCTGGGTGCTCTCGCTCGGACCTTCACCGGGAGCCGGCAAGACCTTGTCGAGAAGGAAACGTGTCGGAGGTAGAGCGAGTCCGGCGACCAGCGCGCCGAGGCCGACCGCCACGCCGCCCGCAATCACCGGTGACACCACCGATGAGCCGACGCTCATCACCTCGCTGTACTTGAACTTCTTGCCGTACGCCCACTCTCGGAGCGCATTGCTGCGACGGACGACTCGTGTGTTGTACGACGCCATCACGAACGGCGCTTTCCACCCCTTCAACGACGGATCGATCTTCTTGCCGTCGATTACGCTCACGTCGCTCTGGCGTCCGAGTTCGGGCTCCCGATCACGATCGGGGCTCAGCGAGTACGGCGAGGCAGCAAGTTTCCGCAGGCGCGCATCGTCTTTCGACACGTCGATTTGGTTGCGAAGCGAATCGATGGTGCCACCGCTCACGCCGCCGCGCAGGGCCGTGACCACCAGGGTGGTGTCGGTGAGCTCGCCGGCGCCGTCGGCGGCGACCTTCTCGTGCAGGACGTGAACTCCGAGATCGAAAGGGATGGAATCGAATCCGCAGGAATGGACGATCTTGGCACCGGTCGAGACCGCCAGCTCATGGTTGTCGTCGATGCTCTCGCGGTGGAACAGCACCTCACCGGTCAGGTCGACGTAATGAGTTCCGGCGGAGGCGCATTCGTGAACAAGGGCGTGGCCGTACTTGGCATACGGGCCGACCGTGGTGGCGACGACCCGGGTTCGCTGGGCGAGTGCCTTCAGTGCGGTTGCGTCGTCGGCGTCGGCGATGATCAAGGGGAGATCGGCAGCGGCAGTACCCAGATCGGCGCGAGTGGCTGCCAACTTTTCGAGGGAGCGGCCACCGAGGCCGATCTTCGTGCCTTCGGGAGCATGTTTGACGAGGTAGTCGGCGAGAAGCTTACCGACGAAGCCGCTCGCTCCGTAGACGATGATGTCGAGTTCTCGGGCGGGCGAGGTTCCAGTCATGGAGCCAGCCTACAAACGAGTAGTCGAAAGTGATGTGACCGCGGTCACTCGGCGGGGAGGGGCTCCTTGACGACGAGGATCGGAGCCTCGACTTCGAGCAACAGGCGTTGCAGCGGGCGTTCGAGGAGGAACTTGCCGATGGGGGACATCCGGCGTGTTCCGACGATCAGGAGATCGACACCCGCGTCGTGGACCAGGTCGACGAGTGCGGTAACCGGATCGCCGTCGTGCTCGGTGGTGCGCAGATCCCACTTCGTCTCCGAGAATCCACCGGCGTCGAGCGCTGACTGGATCTCGCCGCGAAGAGCGGCCCGATCGTCCTCGGTGTCTCCGAGGTTGACCGTGCCTCCGATGTTGACGTCGTCCAGGACGTGCAGAACCAGCAGTTCCTCGCTTCGACCCACGGATTCCCGTGCAGCGGCCACGATTGCGGCACGGCCTTCCGGGCTGTCCTTGTGTACGACGGCGATCGTCATGGTTCCTCCGAGTCGGTGAGCAGTGTCGGCTCCATTATCGCCTGCAATGCTGTGCTCTACCTGAAATGAGCTACTCGACACGGGGGTTTGGGGGTGACGAGATCGCCACATCGGGGCGGCTGGGTGCTGCCCATCACGAATGCGGCGTACTGCCGATCACCACGGCGAAGGTTTGTAATCCTTGAGGAAGCAGCCGTGCAGGTCGACGCCCAGTTCACCCTGAACGATGGGGTCGTAGACGCGGGCGGCACCGTCGACGAGGTCGAGTGGTGCGTGAAAACCTTCGTCGGCCAACCGCATCTTGGTGAAGTGCGGGCGTTCGTCGGTGATCCAACCGGTGTCGACGGCGGTCATGAGGATGCCGTCGTCGAGCATTTCCTTGGAGCTGGTGCGGGTCAGCATGTTCAGTGCTGCCTTGGCCATGTTGGTGTGCGGGTGGCCAGGGCCCTTGTACGCGCGGCTGAACTGGCCTTCCATGGCGGAAACGTTCACGACGTACTTGCGTCGTGCAGCGGCCGCGGCCATCGACGGGCGCAAGCGCGAAACGAGGATGAAGGGCGCGACCGAGTTGCAGAGCTGGACTTCGAGAAGCTCGATCGGATCGACCTCCTCGACGGTCTGGACCCAACTGTTGGTGTGCGCGAGGTCCGGCAGCAGCCCGCCGGCGTCGATGGCGATGCCTTGCTCGATGCGATCGGGTGAAGCCGACTTGGCGACGAGTGCGAGTGAACTGACCGCGTCGGCGGACAGATTTCCGGAGGTGATGCTTGCGACATCCGACAGCGATCCGGCCAGAGCCGCGGGGTGAGCGTCGCTCGTCTTGCCGAAGGTCAGGACATCAGGCAGTTCACCGGCGGGCAGCGCTCCGGACTCGGCGTCGACCAGAGCGCCGTAGGCACCGGGGGAGCGTCGGACGGTTTGCGCGGCGTTGTTGATGAGGATGTCGAGTGGACCCTGTGCGGCAACGGAATCCGCGAGTGCAACAACCTGGGCGGGGTCGCGGAGGTCGATGCCGACGATGCGCAGACGGTGAATCCAGTCGTTGCTGTCTTCCATCGCTTTGAATCGGCGGATCGCGTCGTTGGGGAATCGCGTCGTGATGGTCAGATGTGCGCCGTCACGCAGCAGGCGCAACGCGATGTACATGCCGATCTTCGCGCGGCCGCCGGTCAGAAGTGCGCGTCGGCCGGTGAGATCAGTGCTGGCATCACGTTTGCTGCGGCTGGTGGCAGCGCAATCGGGGCACAGTTGGTGGTAGAAGGCGTCGACTGCGGTGTAGCGCTGCTTGCAGATGTAGCACGGCCGCGCCTTGATGAGCGTGCCGGCGGAGGCGCCGGCGGTGTTCGACTTGATCGGAATGCCTGCGGTCTCGTCGTCGATGCGATCGGGTGAACCGGTGGCAGTCGCAGCGACCACTTGGCGGTCGGCTTCGTTGACGGCTGCGCGCGAGGCGAGGCGACGCTTCTTCTTGAGTCGCTTGAACAGATGGCCGACAGCGCGCTGCATGGTGATCGAATCGGGATGCTCGTCGTCGAGTTCGGCGGCTTCGGAAAGGACCTTCAGGCAGATTTCGAGTTCCGCGGGGTCGAGTCCGGTGAGTTCGGCTCGAGCAGATTCTGAATCGGCTGTTTCCAGCGAATCTGCCTGCAGTGCATCCGACTTCTTGGTGTCTGTATCCACTTCGAACTTCTGTTCCATCTCGATCGCCGCTCGCGCGGACTGTTCCCTGGTGCGGGAACTTCGCCAATTACGAGAAAAGCTCCGGTTCGATGAACCGGAGCTTTTCCTGTCTGTCTCAACACAGAGTGTCCGAGGGGGGACTTGAACCCCCACGTCCGTTAATAGGACACTAGCACCTCAAGCTAGCGCGTCTGCCATTCCGCCACTCGGACTCGGCCCCGATTTCTCGGTGCTGGAAAAGAGTATCCGATTAGGTGAGCTGCCCCAAATCGCCAGGTTGCGGGGCATTCCGGTCGCCCGCGTCGTTTGATTCGATGGTAGGAAAGTGGAATGACCACAACCCCGAATAATCCGAATCCGAGCAGAGCCGAAGCAGAAGTAGTCGAACTGGTCAGTTCCCTCATCCGCTTCGACACCTCGAACACGGGAGAACTCGAAACCACCAAAGGCGAGCGTGCGTGCGCGGAGTGGGTTGCCGCGCAGCTTCAAGAAGTCGGTTACGAGACGGAATACGTCGAGTCCGGAGCACCCGGCCGAGGAAATGTCTTTGCTCGTTTGAAGGGAGCCGAGTCTGGTCGTGGTGCGTTGATGCTTCACGGTCACCTCGACGTAGTTCCGGCCGAGCCCGCCGACTGGAGCGTCCATCCCTTTGCCGGCACCGTCCAGGACGGTTACGTCTGGGGGCGTGGCGCCGTGGACATGAAGGACATGGTCGGGATGATCCTGGCCCTGGCCAGACAGTTCAAGGCGGAAGGCGTCGTACCGCCGCGTGATCTGGTGTTCGCCTTCGTGGCGGACGAGGAAGCGGGCGGAAAGTACGGCTGCCAGTGGCTGGTCGAGCACCGCCCGGATCTGTTCGAGGGAGTGACCGAGGCCGTGGGTGAGGTCGGCGGTTTCTCGCTGACGGTTCCGCGGCCTGACGGAACCGACCGCCGGCTCTACCTCGTGGAGACTGCGGAAAAGGGCCTCGGTTGGATGCGTCTGACTGCCAAGGGACGCGCCGGACACGGCTCCTTCCTCCACGACGACAACGCGGTCGCGACACTCGCCGGCGCGGTCTCGAGGCTTGCTGCCCACCAGTTCCCGATCGTGATCTCGGATTCGGTCGCGGAGTTCCTGACCGCCGTCGGCGAAGAGACCGGATTGGACTTCGATCCGGGATCACCCGACATCGACGGGACTCTCGCGAAGTTGGGGACGATCGCCAACATCATCGGGGCGACGTTCCGTGACACGGCGAACCCGACGATGCTCAAGGCCGGATACAAGGCGAACGTCATTCCGCAGACTGCCGAGGCGGTCTTCGACTGCCGCGTGCTGCCGGGACGGCAGGCCGAATTCGAGCGCACGGTGGACCAACTGATCGGTCCCGACGTGACCCGCGAGTGGATCACCAAGCTGGATTCGTACGAAACAACGTTCGACGGCCACCTCGTAGACGCCATGAACGAGGCGATCCTCGCCCACGATCCGGAGGCTCGCACAGTTCCGTACATGCTCTCCGGCGGAACCGACGCGAAGGCATTCGCGAAACTGGGCATTCGCTGCTTCGGCTTCGCGCCGTTGCAGTTGCCGCCCGAGCTGGATTTCAGCGCGCTGTTCCACGGCGTCGACGAGCGCGTTCCGGTGGACGCACTACTGTTCGGGACACGTGTTCTGGAACATTTCCTGCTCAATTCCTGACGAGCACGTAGATAGATCCGTGAGCTCGACGCACATCGAGCTCTCTTGTCACAGAAAGGATTCGCATGGCGCACGATCCGTACGAACCATTGCCGAAGTTTCCGAGTTTCGAGCTGACCAGTGACGACATCACTGCGGGCCAGCCGCTGAAGCTTGCTCAGGCCAGTGGAGCCTTCGGTGTCCCCGGTGGCGAAGACATCTCACCGCAGCTCTCGTGGTCCGGCTTTCCGGCCGAGACGAAGAGCTTCGTCGTGACGGTGTTCGATCCGGACGCACCGACTGCGTCGGGGTTCTGGCACTGGGCCGTGGCGAACATCCCCGCTTCCGTCACCGAGCTCCCCGCCGGTGCCGGCGCGGCGGACAGCGATGTCCTGCCCGCCGGAACCGTCACCCTCCGCCACGACGGTGGTGGGTTCGGTTTCATCGGTGCAGGCCCGCCTCCCGGGCACGGTCCGCATCGCTACATCGTCGCGGTGCATGCCCTCGACGTGGAGGCGCTCGACGGAGTCACCCCTGATTCGTCGCCGGCGTTCCTCGGTTTCAACGTGTTCCATCACGCGATTGCGCGTGCAACCCTGACCGGGACGTTCGAGGTCGAATAGTCACTTTGCTGTGCGCCTTTATTAACCGCGGGCGGTTAATAAAGGCGCACAGCAGTTTCTAGCGAGGGTTCTCAGCTCCCACAGCCTGGGCAATTGACGAGAAGCCGGCTGCGCGGACCCGCTTGGCTATGCCCTTGTGGATGCTGCGAGCCCAGAACGGTCCGCCGTAGATGAAGCCGGTGTATCCCTGCACCAGTGTCGCGCCGGCGAGGATCCGTTCCCACGCCTGATCGGCCGTCTCGATACCGCCGACCGAGATGATGGTCATCTTGTCGCCCACTCGGGCGTACAGGCGCCGAAGTACTTCGAGTGAGCGCTCGGCGACCGGTGCACCGGACAGCCCGCCTGCGCCGAGTGCAGCTACCTCGGCGTCCGGGGTCTTCAAACCGTCGCGACGGATCGTGGTGTTGGTCGCGACGATTCCGGCAAGCCCGAGTTCGATTGCCAGATCGGCGACCGCGTCGACGTCCTCGTCCGAGAGGTCGGGCGCGATCTTCACCAGTACCGGCACGCTGACGGTGTCGAGCACGGCCTGCAGGATCGGGCGCAGTGATTCGACGGCCTGCAGATCACGGAGTCCGGGCGTGTTCGGCGAGCTGACATTCACGACCATGAAGTCGGCCAGCGGACCCAGAAGCTGCGCGCTGGCGGTGTAGTCGGCAGCGGCGTCGGCGGCTTCGACGATCTTGGTCTTGCCGATGTTGGCACCGATCGGGACCGTGACGCGGCGCTGTCGCAGGAAATTCGCCGCGTGACCAGCGCCGTGGTTGTTGAAGCCCATCCGGTTGATCAGAGCGCGGTCGGCCGGAAGACGGAAGAGACGCGGCGCGGGGTTACCGGGCTGAGCCTGGGCCGTCACTGTTCCGACCTCGGCGAAACCGAATCCCAACGGGCCCCAGGCGTCGACTCCGGTGGCGTCCTTGTCGAATCCTGCGGCCAGGCCGAGAGGTGCCGGGAACGTCAGACCGAATGCCTGACTCCGCAGTACCGGGTCGTCGACGACAAGGACTTTTGCGACCAGCCAGCGAAGGGGAGCGAACCGTGTCACCAGTTTCATCGCGGTGAAGGCAATGTGGTGGATGCGTTCCGGTGGGACCCGGAACATCAGGCTCAGCAGCAGTTGGTACACGATTCTCCAGCTCTTCGATGGTGTGATTTTGTCAGCGGCGGGCTCTGGTCGTCTGTTGGACGATCAGTGCTGAATGCCGTCCGGATCGGTCACGTGCAACGGCGTCTTCTTTCGCTTGAGGAGCACGCGACGACTGCCGTCGGGGTAGAGACGGACTCGGGAGAGTTCCCATCCGCCGAACTCGGCGGAGATCGCCAGACGCATCGACGCCGTGACCCGCGAAACGTTCGGCGGTAGTCGAAGGGGCACATAGTCGAACTTGTCGTCCGACGTCTCCCACTGCGCGGGGATCCCGCGCGTACGCTTTTCCATCAGTTCTCCCGTGACGGGATGACCTGCAGCCCGTCACCGGTTGCCGATCCGACGATCAGATTGCCGTTGGAAGAGTCTACGGCCAACGAATTCGGCTGTCGCACCGTCTTGAACCGTCCGGTCTCCACGGGGATGCCGGACGACAGATCGAAGCCGACCACTTCGTTGGTCGCGGTCAGCGTGACCCACACCCGATCCGCGGCCTCGTCGTAGGCAACGGCGTACGGCGACTCGCCGACGGGGTAGCGCTGGTGCATCAGGAGCGGATCGGCAGTGAAGACGAGCAGTTCGTTGCCGGTGGTGTCGGTGACCAGAATGCGTCCGAAGCGATCGGTGGCCAGATGAGTTGCGCCCTCACCGGCGCGGAGAGCGACGCCGAGTTTGCCGTCGTCGAGGTTGATCGCCGTCAACGAGGTCTGACGGTGATCGAGGGCGCTCAGGTTGTCGCCGGTGACCGCGAGTTCGTCGACGGATGCGAATCCCGAAACCGTCTGTGACTGATCGGTCTTCGGGTCGACGATGTGAACTGAACCATCGTCCGTGCCGATCGCGATGCGGCCGTCGTTGAGTTCGACCGCTGAATTCGCCTGCCCGTCTACCGGGATGGACGTCTGTTCGCCCGAAGTCAGATTCAGCTTCACGACCTGGCGATCCATCGACAGAAGAGCGCTACCGTCAGAGCCGATCGAAACGTCGCGTACGTCGGAATCCAGGGCTGTTGGACGGCCTGCAGAGGCGGGGTCGGCGCCGGCCAAACTGTCCGTAGGAACGACCAGCACCGAACGGGGGTCGTTGGCAACCACTACAGCGCTGCGCGTGATCGGGTCGAATGTGATGGAATCGATCAGACCTGAATACGGGTGAACCACGCCGTCCGGGGTACTGGTGGTGGCCGGTGAGACCGCTGCCGTTGCGGGATCGATCGTGATGAGGTCGTCTCCGCCATCTCCGGAAGAACATCCTGTGACCAGCAGAACCGCCGCCCCCATTGCTGCTGCAGTGGTGCGGATCCCTAGGCGAGCCATGTGTAGTTCCTCTTTTTCTTGTCATCTGTTCTTCACGCAGTGCGACTGTCATCGATCATCCCTGATCGCAGTCGGGCGCCGTTCATCGCGTCGAGGAACTACCGACCATTCCGCTCACACCCTTGACGCGATACCGTACGAACAGCGATTGCGGTTGACGCTGCAATCACCGAGGAGATCATTGTGATTCCCACAGAACCCACCGATTCCGGCGCGCAGTCGCCCGAACCGGCGCGGCCGGGCTTCGAGATCGAGGACCTCACCGTCGGCGCCCATGCACACGGTTTCGGCAGGTCCGACGGTCGAACTTTCGCGTTCCGCGTACGAAAGAGCATGCTGTTCGTCGAGGTATACGGCGAATACTGCGAGCACAGTGTGCCGACCCCTGCAGACGTCGTCGCCACCGCGGAGCGATCGGTGACCGACATCGATCTGACCGACGAGCGAAGCATCGCCGGTGTGGTCCGCGACGCAGTTCTGTCCACGGAGGCTGATTGGTCACAGCCCGGTCCCGGTGACGGAGTTCGTGAGAGCGACGGTCGCAGCCTGCCGACGGTGAGAGCCGTCCTGAACAGGCTGGGATCGATCATCGATTCTGTTCGGTGAATTCTCGGCGCGGGATGACCAGCGTTGCTCCGGTTGTCGGATGCGGGAAGACCTCGACCGGATAACCGTAGACGCGGGTCAGAAGCTCTTCGTGCAACACCGATTCCGGGGGACCGTCAGCGGCGATGCGGCCGTTTTCGAGCACGACGATCCGATCCGCGTACGCCGCTGCCAACGCGAGGTCGTGCAAAACGACGACGACGGCATCGCCGTCCGCAGCGCGAGCGCGCGCCACGGACATCACCGCTTCCTGGTGTCCGAGGTCGAGAGCTGCAGTCGGCTCGTCCAGCAGGATGGTCGACGTTTCCTGTGCCAGTACCCGGGCCAGCGCGACCCGCGCTTGCTCGCCGCCGGACAGCACGGCGAACGGCCGATTGGCGAACCCCTCGACATCGCAGGTCTTCATCGCCGCGGTGATAGCAGCGCCGTCGCGGTCTTCTCGGCGAGTTCCGGTCCATGGCGCACGTCCCATACGAACCACCTGGCGAGCGCTGAACGAAAATCCGATGGTGTGTTTCTGGGGGAGCACCGCGCGTCGGCGCGCCATGTCGATAGGCGACCACTGAGTGAGGTCGGTGCCGTCAACGTCCACCCGCCCAGCGATGACGGGCTGATCACCGGCCAACGCCGCAAGAAGAGTCGACTTACCGGCGCCGTTCGGTCCGACGAGAACGACTAGCTCGCCTGCCCGGACTTCGATGGACACGCCTTCCAGAATCTGCCGACCACCGCGTTCGACTGTGATGTCGCGCGCCTCGAGGGTGACATCACCGACGGCTGGGCTCTTCGGTTCGGGGGTGACGCGGCCGAACAGTTCGCGCCAGTTTCTTACGAGGCTGCTCATGCCCACCCGCCCTGTTGCGCGCGCGTGCGTCGGAGAAGCCAGAAGAAGAAGGGGCCGCCCACCAGAGCGGTCAGCATTCCGAGGGGCAGGTCTGCGTTGTCGATCAGCGACCGCGAGCCCAGATCTGCGACAAGCAGAACCAGTGCGCCGGCGAGGGCGCTCGCCGGAATCAGCGCGCGGTGGCCAGGTCCGACGAGAATGCGCATCAGGTGCGGAACGACCAGGCCGACGAAGAGGATGATTCCCGTGAAGGCAACACTTGCGGAGACGAGGAGAGCGACGATCAGTACCGCGAACTGGCGCAGCCGTTCGACGTTGACGCCCAGGTGACGGGCCGCGTGTTCACCGAGCGCCAGCAGGTCGAGACGTGGGGCGATCATCATGGTCGCGGCGATCCCGACGACGGTCATCGGCGCCACGATCAGGACTGCGTTCCAGGAAGCGCCGTTGAGTGAGCCGAGTTGCCAGAACACGATCTGATCGCGAGCGGACGGGCTGGCGACGAAGGTGAAGAACGCGATGAGCCCGCCGGCGAACGCGTTGATCGCGACGCCCGTCAGCACCAACGTCACTACTTCGGTTCGGCCTTCGTGCCGAGCCAGCAGGTAGACCGCCGCGGTGGTGACCAGCCCGGCGACGAACGCAGCCGCAGCAACGGCCCAGCCGGCCACGAACGTTCCCCCGACGACGATGACAGCACTCGCGCCAACTGCCGCGCCCGCAGACACTCCGATCACTCCGGGTTCTGCGAGCGGATTGGAAAACACACCCTGCAGGAGCGCACCGGAACATCCCAGCGCCGCGCCGACACAGATGGCGAGCACGACGCGGGGGAAACGAACCTCCCACAAAGTCACTTCACCGCTGGGATGGGCGGGCATCGGACCGAGGTCGAGCCCGATGCGATGCAGGATGCTGCCCAAAACCTCGAGAGGCGACGTCGGAACTTGGCCGATGCACGCCGACAGTACCGCGACGATCACCAGGGCGAGAGTCAAGCTGACCAGAACCGCACTCACCCGCGACCGCGACGCGGGGGCAGACGCCGACTTGTCGGCGCCCCCGACGTCGTGTGAATCCTCGGCCGACACAGTCTTACCTGCTTCGGAACTACCTGTCTCTGTACTCACGAATCAGCACTCACGAATCTTTGCTCACGATCCACCGGGCTCGTAGATCGCTTCGGCGAGTGCCGCCATGACGCGTCCGGTGTTGGGCCCGAAGCTGAGCAGTACACCGTCCGCCATGTCGACTACTCGTTTGTTCTTTCCAGCCGGCGTCTGCGCGATGCCAGGGACCTTTTCGAGGCCGTCGATTCCGCCGATCGATGCCAATCCGTCCGTCATCATCAGCAGGGCGTCAGGCGCTGCGGCGATGAGCGCTTCGCTGGTGATGGGCACGAACTGTTGTGTGATGCCCGAGGCGGTTCCTGCATCGGTGGCGCCGAGTGCCTCGATCAAGGAATCTGCTCCGGACCCTTCACCGCCGATCATGGTGATGGCCGATCCGCGCATGTAGAGGAATGCGATTTTCAGTGGATCGCCCTCGGTGGGGACCAGGTCGCGAGCTCCAGCGATTTCCGATTCGGTCCGATCGACCAGCGCCGCGCCCTGGGCGGGGACGCCGAGCGCGTCGGCGACGGCCTGGAGTTGTCCTGGCACACCCTCGAGTGTTCGGGTCGGATCGAAGAAGACGACGGGAACACCGGCGGCGCGCAACTGATCCTGGACGCTCTTGGGCCCGATACTCGTGTCGGTGAGAACAACGGTGGGATTGAGGTCGAGAATTGCCTCGGTATTGAGCGATTGGCCGCCGACCGTGACAACCGGCACGTCCGCGACTGCGGGGAACTTGGCTGCGGTGTCGCGGCCGACGAGATTGTCACCGAGGCCGAGCGCCACCGTCGTCGTCGCGAGCGTCCCGTAGCGGTCGGCCGCAACGATCCGGCTGTTGTCGGTGATGGTCACGTCGACGCCGTCGAAGCTCTTCACCGTCACGGGCAGTGTCGCGGTCGGGTTGTCGGACACGGGAACCGGGCTGGAATCTTCGAGTACCGCGGTCCTGGCGCCCTGAGATGTCGTGGAATTGTCGCTGGGACCGCAAGCCACCAGACCGAAACCGGCTGCTGCGACCAGAGCCGCCGCGGCCAAGCGCTTCATCATTTGACGAGGTAGCTCTCGATGTCGCCTTCGAGGTCGGCGAACAGGTCGCCGTTGAGGCGGTATGCCAGATTCACCTCGTCGATGAAACGCTGCTGTTCCTCGGCAGGAATCTGCAGTGCATCCAGATTCGAGCGGTAGTCGTCCTTGAAAGGCTTCGGCTTTGGGATGCCTTCGAAGATGTAGAAGCGAAGTCCGTCGGTCTCGAATCCGTAGGCGCGTTCGAGCATCCGGCGGATGATCTGTCCGCCCGAGAGATCGCCCATGTACCGAAGGTAGTGATGTGCGACGAAGCCGGCAGGCCAATCGAACGCCACCTCCTTCAGGCGGGCGATGTAACGCTCGGTTGCCGGCCGGGCCACGAGTTCGTCGCGCCAGTTCGGTCCGCCGAGGAACTCGAGATCGGCTTCGAGTGAAGCCACGCGCAACAGATCCTCGGACAGGAACGGGGCGACCAACTCGTTGTCGGCGTGTGTGCGGCCGGCCTCTTCGAGGCTCGTGTAGACGAGGTACGTCTGTCCCAGAAGTGCGGCGTAGCCAGCCGTGGTCAGCTCACCGCCGAGTAGAGCGCCTACGAATCGCGACTGCTCCGTCTCGCGGTGTGCTGCGTCCGTCTCGGTCTTGATTCGTTCGGAGAAGGCTGGGCCTGCGTCTGCGGAAAGGCTGTCTACGTCGAGCGTGGTCATTGATTCTCCTGAGGCTGTAGTCAAGCGTTGCCTACTAGGTTAGCCTGCCCTCGCCAACACGATACCTCCGGTATTTCGATCAGCGGGACAGATCAAGCGCTCACATCGTCGAGAGCCGCGGCAATCGCTTTCGGAAGTTCCAATTCTTCGGTTGCCAGTACTCCTGTCAACTGGGCGAGATCACGCGTGCCGACGACGGCGCTGGCCACCCCGGCGCGATCGCGCGCCCAGGCCAGTGCCACCGCCAGTGGGGAAGTACCCAGACCGTCGGCAGCGGTAACGACTGCGTCGACCACCCGGATCGAGGAATCGGTCAGATAGCTCTGCACATCCTGCGAATGTGCTTCGTCGGCGCCGCGGGAATCGACGGGAATGCCGTCGCGGTACTTGCCGGTCAGCACACCGCCCGCGAGGGGTACTGCGGCGAACACTCCGACGCCGTGATGGGCCGCCGCTGCGAACAATTCTTCCTCGACGCCGCGTGCGAGCAACGAGTACTCGGCCTGCGTCGCGGCGAGTGTTGTTGCGCCACCGGCTCCTACGGCCGTCGCGAGCTGCCAGCCGAGGTAGCCGCGAACTCCGACGTACCGCACCTTGCCGCTCGAGACGGCGTAGTCGAGGGTTGCTGCAACCTCGTCGACGGGCGTGAGCGGATCCCAGGTTGCGACCTGCCACATGTCGAGGAAGTCGGTTCCGAGTTCACGAAGAGTCGCGTCGAGCTGGCGGAGCAATCCGCGCCGCGAGCAGTCGACGCGGTCGGTGCCGATCGGTGTGGGGTCGATGCCGGCGCTCGAGCTGATGATGAGTTCGTCACGTGGAACGACGTCGTCGAGCAACTCGGCGAGGATCCGTTGCGCCGCACCGGCGCCGTAGGCGGGCGAGGTGTCGACCAGGGTTCCGCCGGCCTCGGCGAACGCAAGTAGCTGTGCAGCAGCCTCGTCGCCGTCCGTGTCGCGTCCCCATGTCAGTGTGCCGAGCCCAAGTCGCGAGACCCGAAGTCCGCTCGTTCCGACAGATCTGTGCTTCATAACCGCCTGCATCTCGCGCCCGACTCGTGTGCGCAAGTGCGGCACCCGAGAGATCTCACCACGTGCAGACTAGTAGGCGCTCGCCTCGAGTCGGGGTATTCGGACACGGACGTGCCGGGCGCGGCGCGGCGCCGTGGGCCCCGGTAGCGTGGCGCCGGTGAAACGTGAACCCGACACACGAAACCTGTGTGCAGTAACCCCATTCGAATCAGCCGGGATCGGTGAGTGATGGGCGAAGCGATGACCTGGCTCCAGGCCGTGATCCTGGGCCTCGTGCAGGGCTTGACCGAGTTCCTGCCCATCTCGTCTTCCGGACATTTGCGAATCGTGTCGGAGATATTCTTCGGCAGTGACGCCGGCGCGTCGTTCACCGCGGTGACGCAGCTCGGCACCGAGTTGGCGGTCCTGATCTACTTCGCACGCGACATCGTGAGGATCATCACTGCCTGGTTCCGAGGTGTGTTCAATGCCGAGCACCGGGGCGATCTCGATTACCGGATGGGCTGGTACGTCATCATCGGCACCATCCCGGTCGGCATCCTCGGGTTCTTCTTCAAAGACCAGATCCGTACCGGCGCACGCAATCTGTGGCTGATTGCCACGATGCTGATCGTGTTCGCGCTCGTCATCGCTGCTGCCGAGTACTACGGACGCAAGACGCGCCCGATCGAATCGCTCACAGCGCGCGACGGCATCATCATGGGTTCGGCTCAGGCGCTCGCGCTCATCCCGGGTGTCTCACGTTCGGGTGGCACGATCAGTGCCGGCCTTTTCCTCGGACTCACCCGTGAGGCCGCAGCCCGTTACTCGTTCCTGTTGGCGATTCCGGCAGTTCTCGCCTCCGGTTTGTTCAGCCTCCCGGATGCCTTCGAGCCGGCCGGTGAGGGTCTGAACGCGAGCGGTCCGCAGTTGCTGGTGGCAACCGTCATCGCCTTCGCGGTCGGTTACGCAGCGATCGCCTGGCTGCTTCGATTTGTTGTCGATCACTCCATGTACTGGTTCGTCGGATACAGAATCGCTCTCGGCGTAGTCGTCCTTGCGTTGCTGGCCACAGGGGTCGTGTCCGCGACATAGGGCCCGTTTCGACGTCGACCACCCGTCCGTGCGGCCACCGCCCCATTAGGGTTGTGGAATGACAGTTGTCCTACTGCGGCACGGGCGGTCGACGTCCAACACTGCCCATACCCTGGCCGGTCGAACGCCGGGTGTGGAACTCGACGACCACGGCCGGAAACAGGCCGAAGGCGTCGTCGATCGGCTGGTCGGTCTGGACATCGCGGAGATCGTCCGCTCGCCGCTGTTGCGGTGTGAGCAGACGGTCGGCCCCATTGCCGTCGACCGTGGTCTGACGCCGGTGGTCGAGGATCGCCTCATCGAGGTCGATTACGGCGACTGGACGGGTCGCCCGCTCAAGGAACTCTTGGAAGAACCGCTCTGGAAAGTGGTGCAGCGCCACGCTTCCGGTGCAGTGTTTCCCGGCGGTGAAGGGCTGGCCCAGGTACAGGCGCGAGCCGTTGCCGCGATCCGAGAGCACGACGCACGGCTGGCCGAAGAACACGGCAAGGACGTCGTCTGGATCGCGTGCACGCACGGTGACGTCATCAAATCGGTTCTCGCCGACGCGTTTGCGATGCATCTCGATTCGTTCCAGCGCATCGTCGCCGAGCCCGCCTCGGTCAGTGTGATTCGCTACACGGCGACACTGCCGTTCGTTCTTCGCGTCAACGACACCGGAGACGTGCTCGCCGCGATCGGTGCAGCGAAGGCCGCGACCAACGGTTCGGCTCCCGCGCAGGAGTCCGTCCCCGGCGGAGAGGTCGGTGCGTGAGCTGTGACGGATAATGGGTATTCAGTGATGTTCTGCTCGAACTCGAGGAGGTGCAATGTCGCGCGCGATTCACGTATTTCGCACTCCTGACCGATTTGTCGCAGGAACGGTGGGCGAACCCGGTGACAGGTCTTTCTATCTCCAGGCCGTGCACGAATCACGGGTGGTGAGTGTGCTGCTCGAGAAGCAGCAGGTTCAGGTTCTCGCCGATCGCATGGGCTTACTCCTCGAAGAGGTACATCGACGCTTCGGAACCGAGGTTCCGCCACAAGCCGACGACGTCTCCGACCTCAGCCCGCTGGTCACACCGCTCGACGCGGAGTTCCGGGTCGGCACGATGGGGCTCGGTTGGGACGCCGATGCCGGCGCGGTCGTCGTGGAGCTGCTTGCCGTCAGCGAGACGGAGTTCGACGAATCGGTTGTCCTCGACGACGCCGACGACGGTCCGGACGCAGTCCGTGTGTTCCTGACTCCGGAGCAAGCGCGCGAGTTTTCGCTGCGGTCCGAACGCGTCATCGCGGCGGGACGCGCGCCGTGCCCGCTGTGTGGTGAACCGTTGGCGCCCGAGGGGCACGTCTGCATCCGCACCAATGGGTACCGACGCGGCGAGTCCTTCGGTTTCGCGATCGACGACGCAGACGACGACGAGGTCTGACGTCGTGTCCGAACCTGGTGTGCCGGACGTGCTGCTCGAGGGTGATCTGACTCTGATCGGTCAGATCACCACAGCGAGCAACGCCACGCTGGTATGTGAGTCGACTCTGGGGGAGCAGTCCACCCGTGTGGTCTACAAGCCGGTGCGGGGTGAACGCCCACTGTGGGATTTCCCGGACGGCACTCTGGCGGGGCGTGAGGTCGCGTCGTACCGCGTGTCCGAGGCGCTGGGTTGGGGAGTGATTCCGCGAACAGTGTTGCGGGACGGCCCCTTCGGTCCAGGCATGGTGCAGCGATGGATCGACACCGTCGATCGCCGCGCGGATGGATCTGGCGGACTCGAGATGGTGGACCTGTGCAGTCCCGGCAACGTTCCGCCGGGGTGGTTCGAGGTCCTGCAGGCCTTCGACTCGGAGGGTGAACCAGTCTCCCTGATCCATGCGGACGATCCACGGCTGCATCGAATGGCCGTTCTGGACGTCCTCATCAACAACGCCGACCGCAAAGGTGGTCACGCCCTCGAAGGCGTCGACGGCTCGGTGTACGGCGTTGATCACGGAATCTGTCTTCACTCGGAGAACAAGCTGCGGACCGTGTTGTGGGGGTGGGCCGGGCAGCCCGTACCCGGTGCTTTGATCGCCGACGTCGCCGAATTCGCGACAACTCTCGACGGGGATCTCGGCGACGAGTTGTCCGAACTGATCACCGAAGAGGAAATCGTGGCCTTGGCGGTGCGGGCGATGCAGTTCGCCGAGTCCGCTGTGATGCCTGAGCCGAACGGCCATCGAACGATTCCCTGGCCGGCCTTCTAGTCGCGAGACGTTTCCCGCTGTTCGCGAGTTGCCGTCAATCCGGGTGAGCGAACCAATCGCAGTAGTTGTTCGCGCAGCGCGGCGACATCCCCGACGCCGACGGTCAACGCCGCATCTTCCTTCTCGAGCGTCAGTAGTCGCTCGTACGTCAGTCTTCCGGCGTCGGTTATCGCGATCACGCGCCGACGCTCGTCCCTCGGATCGGTGTCACGAGTGACGTAACCCGCTCGTTCGAGACGGTCGATCGTGCGGCTCATCGTCTGATCGGTGACGCGGGCGTTCTTCGCGATGTCGCGTTGAGACGCCGCCCCACCGGCGATCGAGTGGAGCACGATCAGGCCCGCGTGCGTCATGTCCTGAGACCGCAAGACCTTCTCCCACGAGTGCTCCACCAGGCGTGCAGCGGTGGACAACAGCCGGCCGGTGGGCCAGTCGTCCAGGCCGTCGCTGCTCATTTTTCTGCCTTCCGTTTGCAATTACTCAGCATGCTGAACAAAATAGTCGGCAAGTCCTCTGCTGCCGATCCCTGGAGACCCAGTGAGCACACCAGTACAAAATCGTCCTGTTCGTCGCCTTCGATGGATTGTGCCAGCTCTCCTCGTGATCGGCTGGCTGGCAATCGGAGGATTCGGCGGTCCGTTCGCCGGAAAGCTCAGCACGGTGCAGCAGAACGACAACACGTCGTTCCTGCCCGCGTCGGCCGAAGCGACCGAGGTGGCAAAGCTTCAAGAGAGCTTCACGGACACGCGCTTCGTGCCGGCCATCATCGTGGCGGAACGACCGGGTGGCCTCGAGCCCGCCGACTCCACCTTCCTTTCCCAGACCGTCGATTCGTTCGTCGGTACCGAAGGATTCGGCGACGCCTCATCGCCGCCGATCCCGTCGGCCGACGGCCAGGCACTCCAGATGTTCCTGCCGGTCGACAGCACCCTCGAAGTCAAGGACAGCGTGAAAGCGCTGCGCGCGGCGCTGGAGTCGAGCCCTGACGGACTGACAGTCAAGGTCACCGGCCCCGCTGGGCAGGTTGCGGATCTGTCGGCAGCATTCGCCGGTATCGACGGATTGCTGTTGTTGGTAGCCGGATCCGTCGTGATCGTGATCCTGATCATCGTCTACCGAAGCCCGATCCTGCCGTTCGTGGTGATCTTCTCGGCGATCTTCGCACTCGGATTGTCGAGCTTGCTCGTGTATCTGCTCGCGGACGCGGACGTCATCGCACTGAACGGTCAGAGCCAGGGCATCCTGTTCATCCTCGTGTTCGGTGCCGCCACCGACTACGCGCTACTGCTGGTCTCTCGCTACCGGGAAGAATTGCGGATCGAGAAGGACAAGTACGCAGCAATGCGCACTGCGTGGCGCGCGACGCTCGAACCTGTCGCAGCGTCTGCAGGAACGGTCATCGCGGGCGTTCTGTGCCTGTTGCTCTCCGACCTGAACTCGAACCGCGGACTCGGTCCGGTGGCCGCCATCGGTATCGCCGCGTCCTTCCTCGCATCGATGACCTTCCTACCTGCTGTCCTGGTTCTGTTCGGGAGGACGGCGTACTGGCCGACCAAGCCGAAGTTCGATGCCGACCGCGAGCACCACGACGAGGCGAACGATCACCGGTTCTGGGCCGGGCTCGCTGCTCGAATCGGTAGGCATCCGCGCCGCTTCTGGGTGGCGTCGACGCTGGTGCTGGTGATCTTCGCGATGATGATGCCGCAGTTCAAAGCCAGCGGTGTCTCGTCGTCCGACATCTTCTTGCTCGATGTCGATTCGGTTGCAGGCCAGGAGATTCTCGGCGAGCACTTCGACGCGGGTTCGGGTTCACCGGCCGTGGTCATCGCGAATGCAGACCAAGTGGATGCCGTTGCGGCAGCCAGTCGCGTGGAGGGTGTCAGCGACGTAAGCGTCGTGCAGAACGGGGGAGCGCCTCTGGTTGTCGACGGGCGAGTCTCCCTGCAGGCGACGTTGACTGACGCTGCCGACTCGCTCGAGGCCGAAGACACCATCGTGCGACTGCGTGATGCAGTTCACTCAGTGGAGGGTGCCGACGCATTGGTCGGTGGCGTCACTGCGACCGACCTCGACACGAAGACCACCTCGACACGGGACCGGACACTCATCATTCCCGTGGTGATCATCGTGGTGTTCGTGATTCTCTCGCTCTTGCTGCGTTCGCTTCTCGCACCGCTGCTTCTCATGGGCACCGTTGTGCTCTCGTTTGCTGCGACACTGGGCATTTCGTCGCTGGTGTTCGACCACATCTTCGGTTTCCCCGGCGCGGATCCGGTGGTCCCGCTCTTTGCGTTCGTGTTCCTCGTGGCTCTGGGAATCGACTACAACATCTTCCTCATGACGAGGGTGCGTGAGGAAGCGCTGAAGATCGGCACCAGGGCGGGCGCTCTGCGGGGACTCACGGTGACCGGCGGGGTGATCACATCTGCCGGAGTTGTTCTGGCAGCAACCTTCTCGGCGTTGGCGGTGATCCCGCTGTTGTTCCTCGCCCAGATCGCGTTCATCGTGGCGTTCGGTGTCCTGCTCGACGCTCTGATCGTCCGATCCTTGCTGGTCCCGGCCTTGACCTACGACATCGGTCAGAAGATCTGGTGGCCGAGCAAGCTCGCGTCGACGCCCGAACCGGAGCAGGATCAGCCAGCACCTTCCCAGCCTCAGAGCAGTCTCCACTAGGCTCGGCAGCATGCAGTCTTGGTCCGATACCGCACTCCCGTCCGTTCCCGGTCAGGGGCCGCCGTTGCGGCTGTACGACACAGCCGACCGTCAGGTTCGCCCCGTCACCCCGGGCGAGAAGGCGACGATGTACGTCTGCGGCATCACCCCGTACGACGCCACCCACCTCGGCCACGCGGCCACGTACCTCACGTTCGACCTCGTGAACCGAATCTGGCGCGACGCCGGACACGATGTCCACTACGTCCAGAACGTGACCGACGTGGACGACCCGCTGTTCGAGCGAGCCAATCGCGACGGCGAGGACTGGATCGTCCTCGGCATGCGTGAGACGGCACTCTTCCGAGAGGACATGGAAGCGCTGCGTGTGCTTCCGCCGAAGGACTACATCGGCGCCGTCGAATCGGTGAACGAAGTAGTGGAGTTGGTGGAGAAGTTCGTGGCGTCCGGCGCCGCGTACATCGTCGACGACGCGGAGTTCCCCGACGTCTACTTCCGTGCCGACGCGACCGAGCAGTTCGGCTACGAGTCGGGCTACGACCGCGCGACGATGGAGAAGTTCTTTGCCGAACGCGGCGGAGATCCCGATCGCGTCGGAAAGCGCAATCCGCTCGACGCACTTGTCTGGCGTGCGGAGCGTCCGGGCGAGCCCTCGTGGCCCTCACCCTTCGGGCCGGGGCGCCCCGGCTGGCACATCGAATGCGCGGCCATTGCACTCAACCGCATCGGCTCCGGCTTCGACGTCCAGGGCGGTGGCAGCGATCTGATCTTCCCGCACCACGAGTTCTCGGCTGCGCATGCCGAATCGGCAACGGGTGATCGCCGATTCGCGCGGCACTATGTGCACACCGGCATGATCGGTCTCGACGGCGAGAAGATGTCGAAGAGTCGCGGAAACCTGGTCTTCGTCTCCAAGCTGCGCGGCGAGGGGGTGGACCCAGCGGCAATCCGTCTCGGACTTCTGTCCGGCCACTACCGCCAGGATCGCGCGTGGACCGATCAGGTCCTCGCGGATGCTCAGTCGCGCCTGAAGGTGTGGCGCGAGGCAGCAGCTCTCGGTTCTGCGCCGTCTGCCACTGACACTGTTGCGCGTTTGCGTCAGCACCTGGCCGACGATCTCGACACCCCGAAGGCGCTCGACGCGCTCGACGGTTGGGCCCGCCGCGCCATCGAGGGCGGCGGATCCGACACGCAGGCACCCGGCGATTTCGCCGATGCCGTTGACGCCCTACTGGGTATTTCGCTTCGCTGAACCCCTGCTGTGCGCCTTTATTAAGCGCGGGCGGTTAATAAAGGCGCACAGCAGTTTCTAGGCGTAGTCCAACGCACCTTCGGCGGGTGTCGGCACCCGGCGCCGTAGCGGCGAGCCCAATGCCCTCGCCAGATCCGTTCCGTCGTGCTCGGCAAGCAGCTCACCGTTCGACCAGACCAGCAGCGCGGCGCTGACAGCCTGTTCGGCCGTGGAGTGCGCGAGGTCGTAGTGCGCACACCCGGGGACGTCTGCGTATGTGATCCACAGGTCGTAGCCGGTCATGAAGAGGTCCAGGTCGAACTGAACGCTCAAGCCGAGAAGCTCGCTGCGACCGTTGTCGTCGACACCGGCGAAAGCCTCGTCGAGTGCCAGCAGACGCGGGGCGTGCGGGTCGGCCGAGTCCAACATGACGTGCGCCGCCGCGAAGAGCGGAAGGTGCAGCGAGACGGACTGCTCGCCACCGGACAGCGCGCTGTGCCGCGCGACGGTAAGACGGTCTTCCTTGCCCTCACCGCTGATGAGGGTGAACGAGAACACGCGCCATTGACGGTAGTCGAGCGCCGAGGACAGAATCTCCGGGTACGAGCGTTCGGGGTGCGCCGCGCGGGCGGTACGGATCTGCGTCGCGAAATGTGCTCGCAGAGTTGCCAGTTCATCGACGCCGAGGGCCGACGCGTCTCGATCCAGCAGCTTGGAGATCGCCCGCGAGCTGTCGTCGAGGTTGTCGGCGAGCACCCAGTGAACGCCGATGGTATTACCTGAGGACATCCGACGCTCACGCATCTCGGTGCCCATCTGTGCGATCAACTCGCGTGCGTCGACCGTGCGCTCGTGGATCTGCTGAGCCAATCCCGTCAACAGGGCATCTTCGAGAATGCGACGCTCGGATTCGGTGAGCAACTGCTCCTGATCGCCGCGAGCGGCGTGGTTCCGCGTTGCGAACTCGCCGATCGACGAATAGCCCTGATCGTCCTGGACTCGTACGACGGTCAGCCCATCCGGTGCATCCCACTGCAGACGGTAGTCCTGTCCGGCTGCTGCGAGTTGCGCGTCGAAGTCCTGCAGCGCCGAGGTCAGTGCCGTGCGGGTTGCCTTTCGGGCGCCGTCGGTGACTCGGACTGCCGAGGTCGCAGCCTCGAGCGCTCGGTACAACTTGTCGACGTCTTCGGGGAGGACAGGCGGGTGGGCTGCGTCCTCGCTGCGATCTTCGTTCTGGATGCGGTAGACCAACTGATCGGGGCTCATCCACGCCGCTGAACTTGCCGGCCAGCTCAGATGTTCCTTGACGCCCAACAACTCGAGAAGGTCCGGGCGCGCGTAGGGTGCGAGTCGCTCTGCATCACTGCGGGTTTCGGTCAGGGTGTGACGCAAGGTCTCCACGGCGGTGTTGTACGCACCCTCCGCCGTGCCGATCTGGAGGACGGCGGCGTCGTACGCCTTTCGCGCCGCACGCTGTTCGACCTTGCATTCTTCGATCTTCGCGCGGGCTTTTGCCAGGTCCAGGTCGATCTGCTCGGCGCTGGCACCGAGGGTGTCGCGCAGCGTCTCGAGACGCTGCACCTGCTGGAGCAGACTCTCCTCGGCGATGGCGGCTTCCTCGGCGAATTCCTCCGCATTGGCGCGTGATTCGTCGAGACGGTCGCGAGACTCGCGTTCGAGTTCGACTTCCTTGGCATGCTCCCGTCGGCAGCGCAGCGCCAGTTCCCCCTGCTTCTCGAAATGACGGATCGCCGCCGCGAGGGAGTCGAGTTCACGGCCGATATGCGGCGTCCGGTGCTGCGACGCCGTCGCTCGGAGTTGCTTTTCCTTCGCCGCGAGATCAGCGATCGCCGCATCGAGTTCTCGTTGTGCCGTTTCCGTGGCCTCCGAACGAGTACGGAGTGCGCCGGCGGATTCGGTGACCGTCTTGAGTGCGCGCAGGATCGAACCTGTCTTCGGCAATTCCTTTGCCGCAGAGTTGATCCGGCTCAGTTGCTCGTTGGTCTGCGCCACCAGTGCCATGGCCGTATCGACTGCCGCGGCAAGTTCTTCCAGAGCCGCGTCTATCTCGGTGATCCGAGCCTCGCGTCGACGCGCCCGTGCTGTGGTGCCGATGTACTCGGCGTCGGCCTTGACGTGCCGGCCACGCGCGACGCCCTGCCAGAAGCGGCCGTCGACGCCGATCGCGACGCTTGCGTCGGAGTCGCCCGGCGCCTCGACGAGACTGATCGACGCGAGAATGTCCTGTACCCGAGCGTCGGGTACGTCGGCATTGCCTTCGACCTCGAGGACGTCGGCCAGCGTTCGTCCCTTCGGACGCTGCTTGACGGGCAGAGCCGTCAGGAACTGCTCGCTGACGTGCTCGGGAATCTTCTCGTCCGGGCAGACCCAGCCGTCGAGCAGATTTGCCGCCTGGAGTGCGGATTCGATTCCCGTGGCCACGTCTGGTTCGACGGAATCGGCGAAGCGCACCAACTGCCATAGCGGTGCACCACCCAGTTCACTGCGGTTGTCGGAGCGTGCGTGGAAGGCAGGCGGAGCGTCGTCGTGTTCCGCGGAGACGGCCTTGCGCTCGGATTTGAGAGCCGCGATGGAGGCGTGTGATGCAGATATTTCAGCTTCGGCCTCACGTCGACGCTCGCGCAGCGTCTCGGTGCCGGCCACGGTGTGCTCGGCGAGAACTGCGGACAGCGCCGGAGCGTCTTCGTCGCCGACCTCGGCGAGCGCCGCGTCGAGAGCTTCGAACAGCGACGTGTCGGCGCCGACAGCCGAAAACAGGGAGGAGTGATCGGTCCACCACGCGCGCAGCCCGCTGGCGCACTGACTGCGTGCGAGTTCCACGGCAGCTTCGCCCTCGAGTACCGCGGCCTTGGACGCTTCGAGCAGCTCTTGTCCACGGCGAGAGCTGTTTTCGGCCCGGGTTCGTTCGGTCGCCGCCTTCTCGACGGTCGCCAGTGCGGTGCGGACGACGCGTACGTCACCGTCACGCTCCTCGGCATGGCCACGGACGGCTGCCGTGATCTGGTCACTGCGTGAGCCGTCGGGCAGGGGAGTCCAGACGATGCCGGCGTCCTCGGCTGCTGCCTGAAGTTCGTCCTCGGCGCGCGAGAGTGCTTCGGCCGCACGCTTGACTGACGATGCAGCCTTGTCGGCTTCGTCGCCGCGTTGAGCGAGTGCGGCCTGCGCTTTCCGGGACTTGTCTGCCTGCTGCTCGGTCGAGAGCTTGAGCGTCGCGACGGCCTGGGCGAGGTCGTCGAGTTGCTGTTTGCCTTCGTACGCGCTCGAGCGTTGCAGTGCTTCGACATTGGCGCGCGCGTTCTCGAGTGCCTGCTCGGCCTGGTTGAAGCGCTCCTCGGCTGCTGCCCGCGCCTCACGGCTGCGGGTCTGGGCGAGCGACGACTCGTCCATGGCGGCAACACCTCTGGTGACCGCTGCGAGGCGGGTGCTGACCTGTTCGATCTCTCCGCGAGACTGCTGACGCAGGTACTTGGTGTAGACCCCGATGAAACTCTGGGCTGCCTGATCGGCGGCCGCGAGCCCCTCGAGCGCGCGGCCGACTTCCTCCATGTCGCTGAACGAACGCGCAGCTTCGAGGACCAACTGATCGTCGAGTGGACGGAGACCGTCGGTGAGTGCCTGCGAAAGGCCCTTCGGGTCGAGGTTCTTCGCGAGCTGGGGACGGCGAAGCGTGAGAATGAGATTGATCAGCTGGTCGTAGCGCTGCACTCCGAGACCGAACATTCGCGCGTCGATGGCTGTGCGGTAGTCGAGGGGACGGTCGGTGATGGAATCGCTGCCGAGTTGTTCGGCCAACTGCTTCTTGGTGAGAGGACGATCGTCGTTGCCGATCAGCGAGAAGTCGACTCCGACGCGGCCGTCGGCGACGAAGTACCAGCGGGTGACCTTGTCGTTGGTTCGGGTTGCCCGCATTCCGATTCCCACGGTCACCGACTCGGGATCTTCGAGGGAGCCGCGGCAGAACTCCATCCACACGTAGGAGTGCGCGCTGTCCTGGCCCCGGTAGAGCAGGTTGGACTTCATCGTGCGCTCTTCACCGGCGAACGGGTTGAGGCGCCGCGGTTCGATGCGGCCGTCGAAGACGAACGGGAACAGGACCTCGAGGGCCTTGGTCTTGCCGGATCCGTTGGGTCCCCGCAGAACCAGTCGACCGTCGGCGAACGAGAACTCTTGGTCTCGGTAATCCCAGAGGTTGATGATTCCAGCCCGAGTAGGTCGGAAGCGGGCGTTGCTCATACGTTCTCTACCTCTGATAGTTCGCCGTTGGGGGAAGGTTCGGGGCCGAATTCGTCGACCGGATCCGGTGCGGAGTTGTCCACCGCGAAGTCGATCTGAGGATCGCGTTCGCGCACGGAGACCACGACGTCGCGGTACCGGGCAAGGACGGGCAACACCAGTACGCCGCCGTCGACCGCATGCGTCAGGCGTAGACGCTGCAACAACCCGAGCGCCTGCTTGCGCAGTCCGTTGTGATCGGCCTGCCACTGCGCCGCGAAGGTTCGCCCGAACTGGTCCACCAACTCGGTGACCTTGTCGGCGAGCCAGTCGTCGTCGATTTTCGGGTACGTGACGGGTTCCGGTGGCTCGGTCGGTTCGCCGGCAGGAAGCGGGAATTCTTCTTCCTCGTCGGCGAGGTCCTCGAAGATTCCAGCCTCGGGGATGGCGGCATCGAGTTGTTCGATCAGGTGATCGTCCGACACGTGCGGGATCGGAAGTTTCGGCAGTTCGGGAGCGTCGACGTCGAGTACGCGGTCGGCAATCTCGCCGGCCAGGAGAAGTGCCACCTGAGCGATCGTTCCGGTGCTCGGGAAGCGGACGTCGGAGAGTCGGCCGGTGGGATCGATCATCGCGATTCCCTCGGCGCGGCGCTCGGCCACCAACCCCGTCAGTAGTTCGACTTCCGACGCGGTCTTGGGCTGCGCCAACGCGATCAATTCGTGCTGATCGAGTTCACCGGCCAGTACGACCGGGCGCTCGACGAGTGCCCGACGTACTCGGCGTCCGATCTCTTTCGCGTCCACGGGAATTCCGTCGTCCTCGGAGGCGCTCGAGGTCTCGGCGGCCAGGAGTCCGCGGATGGAGTGAAGGTGCTGCAGGGCGCGCGGTGGACGGAACAGCGCTACGACGACGGAACGGTCGATGTCGTAGAGTGCTTCTCCCGCTTCGGGATTGGACGCCCAGCCGTTTGCGTCACCGTCGGCGAGGGCGATGGCGCCTCTGACTCCGAGCCAGCCCACTGCGTCGACGAAGGCGTCGCGGTCGGACGCACGATCGGTGGAGAGTTCGACGCCGTCGACTTGTGCAGCATCGGCCGCGACGTGATCCGCCAACTCCGACAACGTGATCTGGTTCCCGGCGCGGCCCAACGCGGCCAGGCACAATGCCAGGTAGGCGTAACGCGTGCGATCGAAGGTTCGCTCGGAGGCAGTTCGGGCCGGTGCCGACGGGTTGAGTCGATCCGACACCGTGAACAGGCGCGCGGTGGTCTCCGTCACCTCGAGGCGGTAGCCGAACAGTTCGAGTAGGTCGTCACGCAGCTCGGTGGCCCAACGGCGCAAGAGCGGCAACGCAATTCGATCCGGGTACGTCGAGGTGATCAGGTGGTTGGACAGGATCACTCGCGCCGCGCGTTGATACGAGTCGAGGGCAAGGGGCGTGATCTCGCGAGCTCTCATCGAACACTGACCTCGATGCCGTCGAGGTGCATACGCCCGCGGGCGGTCTTGATGGTGGTCGAACCGTCCGAGGGACTGAGCGTCAGCTTCACCCCGTTCTCACTACCGGTGGAACTCTTGACGCGTCCCACCACCGGAACACGCGCGGTCAGTGCTGCATTGAGCAGACTCAGCAAAACTTCGGTCTCCTGCTCGTTGAGTTCGCGCTGATAAACACCGTTCGACGCGAGGGATTGCGCCGCGGCACTGCGCGTACGTTGCGCCGCCAACTGCTCTTCGCGCAGGCGGCGGATGCTGCCGTCGTTGCGGGCAACTTTGCTCGGCAAGCCGGGTGAGGGCGGGCGGCCGGTTTCGGCGAGTGTTCGCGCGATCTCGACCGGCGGTGCCTCCCACCACGAACGTGAGTGAGAAATGATGTCGGCGTCCGGATGCACCATCGAGAGGTGGCGTGGACGGCCGAGGTCGAACACTGCCTGGAACAGAGCATGAGCTGCGTCTTCGGACGGCGTGGCGGCGAACCAGCCGGCGAGGTGCCGGAGCTGGCTCTCACGGCTGACACCGCCGCGACGGGTTTCCGTGACGCGGCGAAGTAGCGCGAGAACCGCGGCGATCGCGCTCATCGTGCCCTCACGCAGGCGTTCGGACTCGCTGATTCCCGATTCCGCAGAGACGAACCAGGCGGTCAATCCTCGCCAGCGCGCAGCCCAGTCGTCTTCGCGTTCGGTGATCGGGACGAACACCCGTTCGTCACTGGCGGCGGCGAGGCGGATCATGCGATCGACCCCGGTGGATTCGACGTGCTCGATCGCTTCCTTGAGCTTGGGGGCGTAGCGCGCCAGATCGGAGCTGAACTCCCGCATGTGCGTGAGCAGTGCGTCCTTGTGCGTGAGGAAAGCCTGCGGGGTGATCTCCGTGGTCCGTACGAGGTCCCCGAGGGTCAGATAGAAGTGCGCGGCTCGATCGGCCATGTCGGAGAGTGTCGAGTCGAGGCGCTTGAGCTTGCGGAAGATCAGATCGCCGTCGGAGCTTCGGTTGGCCTCGGCGAGTTCGGACATGTCTGCGAGCAGGTCCGGCAGAGCGAGACGCGAGAGCGACGCCGAGTCCAGGCGTGCGGCGAGAACGTCTTCGACCGATCGATAGACCTGGTATCCGGCCTGACCGAACTGGTAGACGAAGTGGCGATTGCGGTACTCGGCCAGCGTGGCCGCGCGGGTGCCGTCGTAGCTGCGCTCGAGGATCTCCCACACGTGGAGCTGATCCAACAGGGGAGTGACCTCTGCTGCCGACAGATCGGCCGCCGGATCCGATCCACCGATCTTCTCGAGGATGTGCGCGACGGCTCCGGCATGCAGCAGGACGGTGTAGTTGGCGCGAGCATGGTCGAAGGCACGAAGTACCCAGAGGTACTCGGCCCGTTTTTCCGCGATCGTGAACGAAAACAGCTTCAGTCGATTGGTGTCGGCGTACGCGGCGTAATCGGGCGCACTCGTTTCTTCCACCATGACAGGGTAGGCGAGAGACGCCCCCTCTTTTTCCTACGGGCGATCCGTAGCAGGGGATGCGGCGCGTCGCCACTGCGATTCGTTCTCGATCATCCATGTGAGCAGGTGCTCGGCCGCCGCCTCGTCGGAGTCCGGGCCGACCAGCAGATCGGCGAACGCTTGGCTGGGGGCGACGATGCGGATGCCGTCGCGGGTGAGCAATCGGTCGAAGGCAGACGGTGAGAGGGGAGCGGTGATCCACACGTCACCGCCGGATTCCACACGCCGTAGTCCGAGAGCGTCGGCGAACTGATCGACGTTGTCGGCATGGAAGTGGGCACGTCGAGTGGGCGCGTACCGAGCAAAGGGTGCGGCGGCCACCGAGGCGGTACCGGCGTAGATGTGACCGCTGAGCTGACGCAGTTGATCGAAGAGTGCTTCCAACCCGTCCGGCGCGTGAAAGCCGTGAGGCGTCGGCGCTTTGGCCCCGGCCTCAGCCGCCCATTCACGAAGCATCTTCGGCCAGCGGACGTCACCGATCCCACCGCGGGGGAGCCGGGTGACCAGTTCACGATCCGACAGTGTCTGAACCACCCGGTAGGTTGCTCCCGTCGATGCACCGGCCAGGCGCACCAAGGCAGTGATCGCCAGTGGCGCCGCGAAATCGGCAAGCGCACGCACGACGCGAGCTGACGGATCACCCGTCAGCTGTCCGGAAGGACGACCAGGCCCCCGCCACGGATCGGCGTCGGCTCCGCGTCCACGCACCCAGACGGCGGGTCGATCAGCGGTCAACGACACGTTGCCCGTGGCGTCTGCGTACGAAATCGCGTGGGAATCGAGCTGCCGGCGAACCGGCTCGGACAGATATTTTGCGCACACGAAGCCGGGTTGACCGGTGGGGAAGCGATCGGCGATACCGGGAACGTCGCTGCTCAGGACACCGTGAGCGGCGTAGACGCCGAATTTGGCCACCGCGCCGTCAGGGGAGCGGAGGTCGAGTCGGAGTGGCGCCTCGGACAGGTCGGGGGAGCGCTGTGTCGACAAAGACCACGTAGGAGGCAAATTTTCTTCGATGACGGCAACCGATCGCCGAAAAATGTCGATCGGCCGTTCCGGTTCCGACTCAGATTCGCTCATGTTCCAATGGTATCAATATCTGTCGACGACGGAAACACAAGATTTGCCGAATAATGTTCGCCCTGACAGCCTCGCGACAACGGTGCTCGCTTTCGCCGAGAAACTCACTACCTACACAACTTCAAATTCGAAATTGCCGAGATCGATCAGCGTTGCTTCGGCATGATCAGGGGAGCGACGACAGCGAGCAGTAGTGCGGGGATCAGGAAGCTCGCGGCAGGCGAAGAGTCGTAAATCGGTGTCAGGGCCAGGGGAGCAAGAGCGGCGCCGCCGAAGCGCATCGCTTGGACGACGGACACGGCGCCGCCACGGTTCGGCCCCGCGGATCCGAGGACCGCCGCGTTGACGCCGACCAGCACGAACTGGCTCGCGACGCCTGCGACAAACCATGCGATCGCGATCACCGGCACCAAGCCGGCAAGGCCGACGACGGAGACCAGAACTGCTCCGCCCAGGGCGCCGATCATCACGGAGGAGCGTGCGCCGATGCGATCGATGAGGATTCCGATGCGCCGGGCCGAGAGGATGCCGGCCACGCCGAAGACGGTGAGCAGTAGGCCGCGGACGGTGGGGGACAGCCCGAACTCGTCTTCGAAGCGGAAGGCGAGCAGGAAGCTCAGTCCACCGAGGGCGCCCCAGCCGAGCAATGCAGCGATACCGATGCGGAGCACTTCGGGGCGTAATGCATCGCGGAGACGGGCGGGAGTGGTCGCTGCCGGTGCTTCGGACTTCGGAAGTCCAACGGCTCCCAGAATGCCCGCGACCACTGCGATGACGAGAAAGGCCAGACGCCAGTCGAATTCGGCCGCCAGTCCGCCGATCAACGGAGCCGACGACTGCCCTGCGGCCTGGAAAGCGCCGAAGGCTCCGAGGGCTCGACCCAGCCGTGCCTGCGGTGTTGCGGCCGCCAACGAGGCAAGCAGTAGCGGCGTGGTGAATGCGTTCGCGGAGCCCTGCAGTACCCGGGCGGCAAGGAAGATCTCGAGTGTCGGGGCGAGGAAGCATGCCAACGACGCGAGGACGTAGACGCCGTATGCGATGCGCACCGTCCGAACCTTGCCCCACCGCGTCCCGAGCGTCCCGGACACCAACATCAGAGCGGCGAAGGGGAGCAGGTACGCGGTGAGGGAAGAGGCGGCCGCCGACGGACCGACCCCTAGATCGTCACCGATCTCGGGAAGGATCGAAGCAACCACGCCGCCGCCGAACGGGCCGAGGAACCCGCCGGCGTACAGCGCGATCAGTTGAAGCCGGAGGCGCAGTGGGCGCTGCGTACTTCCACCTTCTTCTGGAGTGTTCTTGCTCACAGTCCGAAGCTGCCGGGGCCTCGCCGTCTGAGGTAGCGCTCGAATTCCGCGGCGATGGCATCGCCGTCGATCTTGGAGATTGCTTCGCTGATGTCGGTTTCGGCGTCTCCCCGTTCTTCCAGGGTGCGCACGTATTCGCCGATTTCCTCGTCGTCCGCGGTCATTTCGTTGACCGCTTCCTCCCAATCCTCCGACTGAGCCGGGAGCTCCCCGAGTGGGACCTCGATGTCGAGAACATCCTCGACTCGTTGAAGGAGGGCCACTGTGGCCTTCGGGTTGGGTGGCTGCGAGACGTAGTGCGGAACCGCCGCCCAGAACGAAATAGCGGGTACACCAGCACGAACGCACTCGTCCTGAAGAACCCCGGTGATGCCCGTCGGGCCTTCGTACCGCGTCTGTTCCAGGTTGAATCGGGCGGCGGATTCACTGCTGTAGGCCGTGCCCGTCACCGGGACCGGTCGGGTGTGCGGAGTATCGGCGAGCAGGGCGCCGAGGATGACGACCGTCTTGACGTTCAGTTGGTCGATCAGCTCGAGCAGATCCTCGCAGAAACTGCGCCACCGCATGTTGGGCTCGATCCCGCGAAGCAGGACGATGTCGCTCTCGCTGCCAGGAGGCGAACAGACCGACAAACGTGTTGCCGGCCAAACGATTTCGCGAGTGACACCGTCGACCTGCCGGACTGTGGGGCGGTTGACCTGATAGTCGTAGTAGTCCTCTGAATCGAGTTCGGCGAGCGGCTGGGCATCCCAGATCAGCTCGAGATGTTCGACCGCACCGCTGGCTGCGTCACCGGCGTCGTTCCAGCCCTCGAAAGCTGCAACGAGGATGGGATCACGTAGGACAGGGATGTCGCCCTCGAGGCGGTCGCTGCTGTCGACGGCAAAGCCGTCAGGGCTCTCGAAGGCCGCGGAATCATCGAAATCGACCGGGCCGTCGGGAGTGACGGGGAACTCACTTGGACTCACCCACCCAGCCTACGGCCAGAGCTTGTCGGTGCGCCCACTACTCTGGACGGCATGTCTGCCCCATTTAACTCTGCCCTGCTTGATGCGCTGAAACAGCGCGTTGTCATCGGCGACGGAGCGATGGGCACCATGTTGCAGGCCGCGGACCTCACCCTGGACGACTTC
>NZ_LVCT01000359.1:0-11691 GCF_001647205.1 Rhodococcus sp. EPR-134 | reverse complement strand
GAGATCCGAATTCCCACCGAACAATTGGTGGTCGGTGACATCTTCGTCGTCCGCCCCGGCGAAAAGATCGCGACCGACGGCATCGTCACCGACGGCGCATCTGCGGTGGACGCCTCCATGCTGACCGGCGAATCCGTGCCAGTGGAAGTGCGCCCTGGCGACGCCGTTGTCGGCGCCACCGTCAACGCTGGAGGGCGACTCCTCGTTCGAGCAACTCGTATCGGCGCCGACACTCAGCTCGCTCAGATGGCACGACTGGTCGAAGATGCACAGAACGGCAAGGCTCAGGTCCAACGTCTCGCCGACCGCATCTCCGGAATCTTCGTCCCGGTCGTCATCGTTCTCTCACTGATGACGTTGGGTGCGTGGCTCTTGACCGGTCACTCGATGGTGGCGGCGTTCACCGCCGCCGTTGCCGTGCTGATCATCGCGTGCCCCTGCGCATTGGGGTTGGCCACACCGACGGCTCTGATGGTCGGAACGGGCCGCGGCGCCCAGTTGGGGATTCTCATCAAAGGCCCCCAGGTTCTCGAATCCACCCGTCAGGTCGACACCATCGTGCTCGACAAGACCGGGACCGTCACCACCGGGCGCATGAGTGTCGATTCGACAGTGACCGCAGATGGCGAGAATATCGACGAATTGCTTTTTGTCGCAGGAGCGTTGGAGGACGGCTCCGAACACCCGATCGCCCGGGCCATCACTCTCGCAGCTCGAGCTGACGGCCGATCGTTGCCGAGAATCGAAGGTTTCTCCAACCACGACGGCCGAGGCGTCTCCGGTGTCGTAGACGGCCGAGCCGTTGCTATAGGTCGGCGAACCTGGTTGGAGCAGGACTGGTCTCTCGTCGCACCCGAGAATCTGGAGGTGGCCGCACACGCCGCGGAAGCCGACGGAAAATCCCCGGTGTGGGTTGCGTGGGACGGTTCGATCCGCGGAATCGTGGTCGTGTCGGACACTGTCAAGGACACCTCGAAAGAGGCCATCACTGCATTCCGAACCTTGGGACTACGTCCCATCCTGCTGACCGGCGACAATGTTCGCGCCGCCGTCGCCGTCGCAAAACAAGTGGGGATCGAAGCCGCCGATGTCATCGCCGAAGTCTTGCCCGCGGACAAAGTCAACGCCGTCAAAGACCTCCAAAGCCGTGGGTACACAGTCGCTATGGTCGGTGACGGCGTCAACGACGCCGCTGCTCTGGCACAAGCAGACTTAGGTCTGGCCATGGGCACCGGCAGCGATGTCGCCATCGAAGCCTCCGATCTCACCCTTGTCCGAGGCGACCTGCGCTCCGCCGCAGATGCGATCCGTCTGTCGCGATCGACGTTGAAAACCATCAAAGGGAACCTTTTCTGGGCCTTCGCCTACAACGTGGCGGCGTTGCCTCTGGCGGCGCTGGGGTTGTTGAACCCGCTGATCGCCGGCGCCGCCATGGCTTTCAGCTCCATCTTCGTCGTCACGAACAGTTTGCGCCTACGACGATTCACCAGTCATGCCACAAACTCCGATCACTGACTTGGTCCCGAATTCGATTGCCCCGGTAATTGCCGTCTGCCCTGAACTCTTCGGATGCGAGGCGCGGCGAGGTCCCACTACACCCGCAACGAATCCAAAGGTTTCACTCCACGACGACCACCATCGCGGACGAGGGCAGTCGTCGACTGCGGGGGACACCATGGTCCTTCATCGAATCTTCACCAAACAGCTAACCAAGGCATATCCGCCACCGGCAGGCTCAAGTATTGAGACACACGTGGACCCCACAACATCACGCCCAGAGGTGCCGACGATCTGCCACAACACGGGAACATGCCACCGAGGTATCCGTACAGTCGCTGCCGCAAGAATGGCGGTCACAACGAGAGGGCGCAGAGATGAATCGAACCACCGTTCTCGAAGTACAAGGATTGCAGTGGGCGACATCGAAAGCCGCAGTCGAATCAACTCTCCTTCGCCGACGCGGAGTCGTCTCTGCCGAGGCCAACGTCCTCAACCAAACTGCCACGGTCACCTACGACCCGGCTGCAACCTCGATACCCGAACTGTCTCAATGGATCCGGGACTGCGGCTATCACTGCGCCGGGCGATCGGTGCCCTCCCACAGTTGCGACCCCCTCTCCGAACCAAACGACAGCACCAGCGCCGCGCCCTCTGAATACCACGTTCATTCAGACCACGCCGGCGCGTCAACCGACGCACCGGTCGAACACCCCGGAGAATCTCCTCACGGCGAACACACGGCGCACGAACCACATGCTCAACACTCTGCACAGGACATGATGGGGCACGGAGGCGCCCACGCCGGAATGTCGATGGACGACATGGTCCGGGACATGCGAAATCGCTTTCTCGTCGCTCTCGTTCTGTCCATTCCGATCATGCTGTGGTCCCCGATGGGGCGCGACATGTTCGGATTCACAGTTCCCGCCCCGTTCGGACTCCGCGACGACGTATTCACCCTGATACTGAGCTTGCCAGTGGTGTTCTATTCGGCCTGGATCTTTTTCGACGGCGCTTATCGGGCTCTGAAGGCCCGCACCCTCGACATGATGGTCCTCGTTGCCGTCGCCGTCGGAGCGGGTTGGCTCTACAGCGTCGCCGTCACGTTCACCGGCGGCGGCGAGGTCTTTTACGAGGCCGCGTCGGTGCTGACGGCCTTCGTCCTGCTCGGACATTGGTTCGAGATGCGAGCCAGAGGTGGAGCCAACGACGCGATTCGCACACTGCTCGAACTGACCCCGCCATTGGCAATCGTGTTGAGAGACGGCGAACCGGTCGAAGTTCCCACCGCCGACGTTGTCGTCGGAGACCTGTTACTGATCCGACCAGGCGGCAAAGTCCCGGTCGATGGAACGGTCGAGAGCGGAACTTCCGAAGTCGACGAGTCGATGGTGACTGGGGAAAGCCTTCCCGTGTCCAAAGAACCGGGATCCACAGTCATCGGTGCGTCCATCAACACGACGGGCACACTTCGCGTCCGAGCAACCAAAGTCGGTGCCGACACCGCCCTGTCCCAAATAGTGGCGTTGGTCCAGGAAGCGCAGAACTCGAAAGCGCCGGGGCAACGGTTCGCTGATCGGGCCGCGTTCTGGCTCGTCCTTGTTGCTTTGATCGGCGGCACCGGCACCTTCCTCGTCTGGTGGGCGGCGGGTGCAGGAGTGCAGACCGCGCTTCTGTTCGCGATCACCGTCGTTGTCATCACCTGCCCCGACGCTCTCGGTTTGGCCACGCCCACCGCCATCATGGTCGGCACCGGACTCGGAGCTCAACGAGGAGTGTTGTTCAAAAATGCCACCGCGCTGGAATCCTCGGCGCGCATCGAGACGGTAGTGATGGACAAGACCGGCACCCTCACCAAGGGTGAACCCGAAGTCACCGACGTCGTCGTCGACGGTATCGGCACCGATGAACTCCTTTCCCTCGTCGCGGCGGTCGAACGCGAGTCCGAACACCCCCTCGCCGGCGCGATCGTCCGCTACGCGACCGAACGCGGCGCCCCGGAGTTTCCCCTCACAAATTTCCGTAATGTGCCAGGTCATGGTGCGGCTGCGGAGGTGGACGGTCGTCGAGTGGCGGTGGGCAACCGCAAACTGATGATCGCCGAAAACGTCGACTTCGGCACATTGATGGGTACACGCGACGACCTCGCGGCCAGCGGGCGCACAGCAGTACTCGTTGCCGTCGACGGACAGGGCGTCGGGGTGATCGCACTCGCCGACGCTGTCCGAGAGACTTCCGCCGCCGCAGTGGCGGCGCTGCACGACTTGGGCGTCGAAGTCGTCATGCTCAGCGGCGACAACGAAGCCACCGCACAGCGCATCGCGGGCCAGCTCGGTATCGATACCGTCATCGCGGAAGTGCTCCCCGGCGACAAAGCCGCCAAGATCGTCGAGCTGCAAAATGCCGGCAAAAAGGTTGCGATGGTCGGGGACGGAGTCAACGATGCTCCCGCGCTCGCACAAGCGGACCTCGGTATCGCCATCGGCGCAGGTACCGACGTCGCAATCGAAACAGCGGACCTCGTGCTGATGCGGTCGGACCCACTCGACGTACCGGTCGCTCTACAAATCGGGCGAGGCACCCTCCGCAAGATGAGACAGAACCTCGGATGGGCAGTCGGGTACAACGTCATCGCCCTCCCCATCGCCGCTGGAGTCTTCGAACCCTCCCTCGGACTTGTACTTCGCCCCGAGATCGCGGCGCTGTCGATGTCCGGGTCCAGCTTCATCGTCGCAGTCAATGCACTACTGCTGAAGCGGCTACGCCTCCCTTCTCCCCCAGATCAACACCGGCCTTCACCCAGCACTACGAAGTCCACCTCACAGAACGTCTCATGACCCGACAACCGATCTCCCAGCGAAAGGGATTCCCCGATATGAAGAAGGTCCTCGCAATCAGTGCTGCAGCAACTGCAGCACTATTCGTCCTCACCGCATGTAACAGCTCCAATACCGATGAAACTACCTCCACGCCAACGTCAATGAGTGCCGAATCCAGTTCATCGGCGAACGCGAGCACTCACAATCAGGCAGATGTGACATTCGCCGAGCAGATGATCCCGCATCACAGTCAGGCCGTCCAGATGAGCGACATGCTCCTCTCCAAAGACGGTATCGACCCCCGAGTGACGACGTTGGCAGAACAGATCAAGGCAGCGCAAGCCCCAGAAATCGAGCAGCTGCAGGCCTGGTTGACCAGCTGGGGACAGAGTTCGTCCTCCTCTGGCATGAATATGCCGACCACCTCCCACAGCATGGAAGGCATGACACCCTCTACCAGCATGAACATGCCGATGCCCTCAGAGAGCATGGGGATGACGCCGGGAATGATGGAGGGGATGATGTCCGCCGATGACATGACCGCGCTGCAGAATGCACAGGGAACCGATGCCGCGAAACTGTTCCTCGCTCAGATGATCGACCATCACCGCGGAGCTGTCGCAATGGCGCAAACTGAAGTTGATTCCGGACAGTATCCCGAAGCTATCTCCATGGCGCAGACCATCATCAGCGCGCAAAACCAGGAAATCACCACGATGGAAGGCATTCTCGCCACGCTGTGATCACGACTTCCGGCGTTCATTGCTCAGATTTCAGTCGGATGTGAGCGCACGCGGCTCGGTGTCTCTGCTTGACAATTGACCTCGGCAGAGGCACCGAGCCTTCTAGGCGACAGGTCAATACCCCGGAGGACACCGAACACTATCGAGGCAACCTCATTTGTTGGAGGGTTTGGTAATTACACCCGAAGATATCCCGAGATCCGCACGCGCCGTCCTGCGTGCGCGGTCACATTCGTCGGGCTCAACATTCTGGTCAGGCTCCGTGGGATACCCACCAGCACGAGGTAGGAACGGGTGCACAAAAACCCACGCCTGAACCGAACCGATCTATTTGCATCAATCAGGTCCAGGCGCAAACCGAGCCCATCGATTAACGAGGGACAGGCCGGGTACGCAAACGAGAACAGACGACATGGAGGTCATGATGCAGGACGTTCGGCGGGGGATGACCGACTCCGAGTTGATCGCGGAGGCGTACCGACTCGAAAGCCAGCCGGTATTGAGCAGGTGCGACCACATCAGGTTGACACTGATACACGATGAACTCGAGTGTCGCGCAGGATGTCGGGAAAAGAAACTCCCTGACGCGGCGCCACAACGGCTTCCGCCTTGCAAGGGCAGGAAGTGCGCATGATTGACAAGTTTGATCACCACGTTCACACACTCACATCAGAATGGCTGCGCCACTCCCCCGGCATGCAGGCGCGGGGCTCCCCTGATCCATATGCCCCCGCGCCACTCTCACCCGCTCGCTCTCAGTTGAGTCCCGCGTACGAATGGAGGCCGGAGACATCCATCTTGATGATGAAGAGATTGAACAGCATTGCGACGAAACCGGCAATGATTATCCAGGCGGCACGGGTATCGCGCCAACCAGAAGTAGCACGCGCGTGCAGAGAGGCGGCGTAGATCACCCAAGCGATGAAGGAGATGTGAACGACGGTTGAAAACTAGACCACCCGTCGTTTCTGGACTAGTTTTCAACCGTCGTCAACAGGAGACCGTTTCCTTGGGGTCCCATCCTTCTTGACAACATCCAATCGCGCACTAGGAGCGTTCGGGGACCGCAGTACCGATCGAGTCCTTCGACACACAAGTACGCACTCCGCACGCCCGCTCACCTTTCAACCGCTGCCGAAACGCGCCCGCCATCAAAGCCAGTGAAATCAGCCCCAGGACCGGTTGTATCGGTGCCCACAGATTCAACGCACCCGTCACACCGACAGTCATGATCACCAATTTGTTGCACACCGGACAGCCGACGGCCAACAGAGCCAGCGCATTGCTGCCAATGCCCACGCGCGAGGGTGCTGCAGAACTGGATTGCGTTCGCACATACGTCGCGAGTATCAATCCACTCAATATCGCGTTCGCGATCCACACCGGATAGTTCCACCACAGCACCGGAGTCATCCGCTGGTAGAACGAAGTCGGCACTATCCCGGTGGGGACGCCGACGATGAGCGCTGCTGCCACCGCACCTGCCGACGCAGTAATCCAACGCCAGAGCGACCAATTCGTCATCGCCGATGTCCCTCCCTCATACAGTGAACTACTAAAAGAGATAGTAGTTCACTGTATGAGACGACCGGAAACGGCAATCCTTCAACGACTTGCATCCCACCCGACAGGGGTATCACCGAGGTGCACGTGTGTGAAAGCGAAGTCTCCACGGCGATCGAATACGATGCGCGGGACAGCGGGAGTTTGCGCAGCGTCGAGGCAGGGCAACCGAGGCCCGCACCGACAAACGTGAGCGCGGTAAGAGTTCGCGTAACAACGAATCGGTCAGTGCGGCTGTCGTCTTGGTAGGACCCCGTTTGGTGAGCCACTCGCTATCAGAGAATCAATGCGTGTGAATACAGCTGGCAGCTGTACTCATTCGGAGTGCGGTAAGCCAGCGATGAATGCCGATGTCGGGTGTTGTAGTCCTCCTTCCCGTCCTCGATGACCACCCGGGCTTCGAGGAGGCTGTGGAACTCGTTCATGTTCAGGCATTCGTCACGGACTCGGTTGTTGAAGGATTCGATGTAGCCGTTCTTCCACGGCTGACCAGGGGGAACATATCCGATTCCCAGTCGGTCCTCGCAGAACGTCCGCAACGCCTCGGAGATGAATTCGGGTCCGTTGTCGCACCGCAACACCTGTGGCGGGCCGCCCCAGAGCGCGAACACTTTCTCCAGGGCGGCGACGAGATCCTCTGCCGGGATGGATCCCTCGACCATGTTGAGCACCGACTGGCGCGAATGCTCGTCCACCATTGACGCGATCTTGAACTTCCGTTCGTCGGTGGTGAAGTCGAACTGGAAGTCGATCGCCCACACCACCTTCGGTGCATGTGCCTCGGCAATCGGGGTGGTCGAAGCGTCGGCTCGTTTGCGGATTTTGCGGACCTTCACCCGCAACCCTTCCTCGCGCCAGAGACGCTGAACCTTCTTCTTTGTTAATCACCCAGCCCATGGCACGCAAGTCCGCCCACGCCCGACGAAACCCCTTGCGGGCATTCGCTTTGGCCCAGTCTCGCAACCACTTCCGCAGATCGGCGTCCGGATCGTCCGGGGTGTCTCTCGCAAGCGCTTTTCGTTGGGTGGATCGCGGTTGCCCGACGATTTTGCAGGCGAAACGCTGTGAGAGCCCCATCGTTTCCTGGAGCATGACGACAGCGTTTCGTTTGGCGGTCAGGCTCAGAATTTTCCAGTGATAATGGAATCAACCCGTTGACGGAACGGCCTGACCCAGAATTTTCCGAGCAATCTCCTTGAGTGCAGCCTTTTCGAGTTCGGCTTCGGCGAGGAGCTTCTTGAGCAGGGCGTTCTCGTTCTTGAGTTCTTTGAACTCTTTGGCGTCGTCGGCTTTCATGCCGCCATACTGCTTGCGCCAGTTGTAGAGCGTCGGCACCGAGACGTCGAGTTGTCGGGCGATTTCCTCGACGTCGGCGCCTGTGGCGGCAAGTTCGTCGCCGTGGCGCAGTTTTCGGATGATCTGTTCGGGCGTGTGCCGTTTGCGTCCAGCCATGAGTTGCAGCCTTTCATGCCCTTGATCAGGGCGGAAGGATTCTCATAGCTTGCGGGTCACTTGATGGGGGTCATGCCAGTCTCATCCGTCGCCGGCACAGTCATCACCGAAATTGGGAACGAACTCATGGCGACTTCGTGTCCTCACTTCTTCCCGTCATACGTGCGACATATATTGCGTACACGTAGTTTGCGGACGACACGGCTCACTCGGATCCGTTTCCCGCCAGTGTGCTCGTTGTGGGATGGAACCTTCCGGTGTGAGCTTCAGCCCGAATCCGTTCCACCATGTGTGGGTGGTGCATCTCGAACGCCGGACACTCGGAGCGGATAGGGGCTCGGTGAAGTTGTGGCGTGGCGGCGGACAGCTGGTCGCCCACTCGAGAGAATTGCCATTGCCCCACGGATCGTCGACCGTGACGACTTCACCAAATCTGTAGCTCCTGAAGACGTTCCAGATGAACGGCAAGGTGAATGGTGAATGCACCCAAGACGAAGGACTCTACGGTCGAGATGGGGTTCAGTACCGCAAAGTCGTCCAAAGGTAGGTAATCCGCTTAGCGGCGCGGCATCCCCTCGACGCCGAGCCAGTGCTGCACGAGGAAGGTCATGTGGAATCCGCGAACGCCGCTTAGAAATGCCATTTGCCCAGCCACTCATCCATCACTCGGCCAGTCATCTTAGGGAACCAGAAGTAGATCCGCGCGTACGTGGTGAACACAACCGTACCGAAGACCACGTAGTGAAAATGTGCCACGCCGAAGTAACTGTCGGTGACCTGAAAATCGAACGGTGGTCTGGCCAGAAGCACCTCCGAAAGACCATCGACTAAGAAGGTGATCAAGAAACTGATCGAGAACAGCATCGGCGACTCGAAAGTCAATTGCCCCTTCCACCAATCCCGATAACGCCAACCCCACGATCCCCACATGTCCGCGCGCACGCCCGGCGAAACTCTTATGGAGACAGACGTACGCAACGATTTTCGCCGACCTCTGAAGCCAACCGTACCGCCGACGGAGAAGAGCTAGAGAAGCCTGGTCACATTGGGCACCATGCCGTCCCAACGCACCGGGGAAACCTTGACCACATCGCCGGACTGCGGGGATTCAAGCATCTGATTGTTGCCAAGGTAGAGCGCCTCGTGCTGACTTGCGTTGGGCCCGTAGAAGATCAGATCCCCTCGCTTCATCTGAGAGGCTGGAACCTGCCTTCCCGCGGTGTACTGGTACCCGGAGTAGTGCGGAAGTGAGATTCCCACACCAGCAAACGCATAGATCATGATTCCGGAACAGTCGAAGCCTGCATTTTCGAAATCACCGAAAGTGTCCGCGACTCCGCCGTCACGAATTCCGACGGTCGGCCCGTTTGCGTCTCCGCCTCCCCACGAATAGCGGACACCGAGTTGCGACATTGCCCGGTCGATGACAGTTTCGATGGCACCGTCACCGGTGACCGAATTCTGACCGTCGTCACTCACGCCACCTCCGGGCTCCGTCGTAACCGACGGAGCCTTGGTTGGAGAAGCAGGCGGTGACGGCGTAGCCGTCACCGACGTGGGAGCCCTTGTAGAAGCAGCAGACGGTGACGGCGTAGTCGTCACCGACGGCACCTTCGTCTCCGAGGAATCATCGCTGATCTGGGTATGCGGACGCTGTCTGCTGGCAATGTCCGCGGCGCGATCACGTGCAATTTGATCCGCAGCAACCCGGGTCGCAGCTTCCGATGCTGCTTGCTGCGCTGCGGCGATCGCCGCAGCGGTAGCTGCTTCCTCTGCTCTGCGCTGAGTATCCCACTGGTCGTAGACCTGACGCTGGTTCTGCAATCCCGTCGCGCTGTTTCTCGCTGCCTCCAACTCGATTTGCGCGGAATCGCGCTCCTTCATGACCACTGCCTGTTGCTCTGTTGCCGACTTCTGCGCATCCGTCACGCGCTGGATTGCTTCCATTGCGAGGGCTTTGTTGTCTGCTGCTCTGGCTGCAGCAGCGTCGGCGGTCGCCTGGGCCGCCCGTGCCACAGACTCCGTGTTCGATCGCGCCGTTCGTGCGCGCTGAAGCTCGTCCATGACCGCGTTGTGCTTCTTCGTAATCATCCGCACCAGGTCAGCTTTGGCCAAGAGATCGTCGGGGCTGTCGCTTCCGAGGAAGACGGTCAGCGAGCCGGCGGTGCTGCCTTGTCTGTAGCTGGCGGCAACGAAATCGTCGAACTGCTGTTGCGCCACCTCGATTGCCTGCCCAGCCACTCCCATGTCGGTGCGTGCAGCTGCCCCAGCAGCAGTGGCGGCCACCGCGACATCACGGGATGACTGAAGGTCCACCAACGCCTTGTTCACGTCCTCCCGCTTGATCGCAACCTGGGCGGCGATCTCAGCGAGTTGCGCATTCGCCGACGCAACGTCGTTGATCAGATCGCCGATACGGCCCAGAGTTTGATCCACGCGTGAGTCTGCCTGTTGCAACTCGGTATCGCTCGGATTCGGTGGCGGCGGCGGAACCGCCATCGCGATACCGGGAGTGGTTGCGACGATCGATCCGGCGAGAGCCAGACCAAGGACGGCGTGAGCGACTCTCGTGCGAGCATGCGTGAGTCGATTCCGTTGCCTCACAAACACCCCTCGTCCTCGACGACTCAAACTGCGCTCGACACCCATGTACTAAGGACAATAGTAGATAAACATCATCAACTGCCCCATATGACAAAAAGCGTCACATGTTTCCCTCGCGCACCACAGATCGGCTAACCGTGCTGTCGTACCGGATTGGACCAGAACGGCAATGCTCCTGACCTCGGGACCGTTCGCACCCGCTGCGTGGAATCGCCACCCCGCCTTGCTCAGGAATGTCGGGTGCACGCACGAGGCGCCGGCGGGCACATCCCGATTGTCATTGCGCCTGCTGAAGGTTCGTTACAGAGCGATGGTGATCGCCGCGGTGTGCAACTGGCCTCCTGTCTGGAACTCGATGAACAGTCGCCAGTCGCCGGATTTCGAGAGTTTCGCAGGTACATCGAATTCCGGACCTCGCTGATCGCTGTCCAGTGGCGTCAGATCAGCAAAGGCGAGAGTCTGTGCATGGATTGCAGTGACATGGACATAGGCGCCCTCGTAGCGCTGCACGTCGGATCCCTGCTCGTCGCCTCCGGCAATGTCCACCGTGAGCTCTCCCGACTGGCCGGGTGTGAGTTTCCCCGCGACCGTGAGCGTGTAGCCGTCGACCGAGGTCGACGGCATGGCGTGTGGAAGCCTTTCCGGAGTCCCCTCCCCAGGAACTGTGACCAGCTGCGAAAGCACCTGCGTTTCAGAGGTTTTCCCGCTAAGAGCCCTAAACTGGGCGTATACGCGGTATCTCCCGGGTACGAGGCCTGAGATCGGGGCGCTCCACGTGCCGTCGCCAGCCATGATCGGATGCAGATGCGCGAATCTCGTCGAGTCATCCCGAATGAAATACAGATGCATGAGCTGGCCTTGCTCTGCCTCGTACTCGGTTACCGCGCCACCCCCTGAATCGTCGATTCGGAATCTCCACGTCGTGGCTTGACCGGCGGGAATCATCGAATCATCAGTAATCAGCGCCATATCGGAGGTGCTGGACTCGAGCCCATTCATCACTGCCGAGG
>NZ_LVCT01000358.1:0-24676 GCF_001647205.1 Rhodococcus sp. EPR-134 | reverse complement strand
GCGACCACAGCCGCCACCGTCATGTACCGAGGCAGACTGCGAATATCCATCGGGTTGGATCGCTTTCTTTGTTCCACCGACCAAGGGAGGAGATGTCAGGGGTCGAAATGAAGGGTAGCCCGATCAGGAGATTGCCGATTGATCAACACATTCATCTCGCCCCAGCGAGTAGATCGAGGTTGGTAACACCACTGCAGCATGAGCTTCAGCGAGTGTGTCGCCGCACGCACTGATCACCTGGTCGTCGGACGCGCCGCCGAGGGACTCCGGCGTCGATTGGCCACATATGGGGTGAGCTCTTTACAGGGCAGGGATCGGGTCGTCGGCGATTCCGAGCCCGAGATGTTCGATGTGATAGACCGCTTCGTCGAGAAGCATCGCCACATGATTGTCGTACAGGCTGTACACGACGTTGCGGCCCTGCCGCGTCCCCGTCACCAACCCCATCGCACGCAGCAGTCGCAGTTGATGCGAGACAGCGGACTGCTCCATCCCCACCGCCTCCACCAGGTCACCCACAGAACACGCCCCGTGCCGCAGCCGAGTCAACATCCGCAGTCGACTCGGCGTCGCCAACGCCTGCAACGTGGCAGCCACCGTCGCGGCCGACTCCGCATCGAGCTGCGCGGGCGGTGTGGACGTGCCTTCGACTCCGTGACCCATGTGAAGCATCTTACCCATCATGATTACATGAAGAGGTCTTCATGTTTTCCTGTATCGTGGCGTTCGTTCCTACCCCCCTGCCCCCAGCCGGAAGCCGTGCCATGACCACCCCTGTACGCAGCGATCCACACACCGAGCCCGCGGCGCCCCGGGCCGCAACCGCCGTCCGCACCCGGCCGTTCGCACTCCCGGAAGTGCGGTGGGCAGCCATCGCGACCGGGCTGTTCGTCCTCGGGCTTGCCGCTCAGTTCGGCGGTGCCCCGACCTGGCTGTGGTGGACGCTGTATCTGGGCTGCTACGTCACCGGCGGGTGGGAGCCCGCACTGGCGGGCTTGCAGGCGCTTCGAGAGAAAACCCTCGACGTCGACCTGCTCATGATCGTCGCCGCGATCGGCGCCGCGGCGATCGGCCAGGTCCTCGACGGCGGCCTGCTGATCGTCATCTTCGCCACCTCCGGCGCGTTGGAAGCATTCCTGACCCAGCGCACCGCCGACTCGGTGCGCAGCCTGCTCGATCTTGCTCCCGAACGTGCCACCGTCATCGGCCCTGACGGGCACGAAACCATGGTGGATGCGGCGTCGTTGACGGCAGGTGATGTGATCGTCGTCCGGCCGGGCGAGCGGATCGGCGGCGACGGCCGGATCATCTCCGGAAGCAGCGATGTCGATCAGGCCTCGATCACAGGAGAACCCCTACCAGTGGCAAAACATCGCGATGACGAGGTGTTCGCCGGAACCCTCAACGGGACCGGCACTCTGCGAATCCGGATCGATCACGCGGCATCGGAGACGGTCGTCGCGCGGATCGTGGCGATGGTCGAAGAAGCGTCCGCCACCAAAGCGAAGTCGCAGCTGTTCATCGAGAAGGTCGAGCAGTACTACTCGGTCGGAGTCGTGGCCGCGACCCTCGCAGTGTTCTTCATCCCGTTCGCGCTCGGCGGCGCCCTGCAACCGTCGCTGCTGCGAGCGATGACGTTCATGATCGTCGCCTCCCCGTGCGCAGTCGTGCTGGCCACGATGCCGCCGCTACTGGCGGCGATGGCCAACGCCGGCCGCAACGGCGTGTTGGTCAAATCCGCCGTCGTGATGGAGCAGCTCGGTTCGGTCACCACCGTCGCATTCGACAAAACCGGAACCCTCACCAAGGGGTCCCCGGCCCTGACGGACATCCGGCCGATGAGCGGGGCGAACCTCGCCGCCGACGAGCTGCTCACGTTCGCCGCCGCGGCCGAGCATCCCAGTGAGCACCCGCTCGCTGACGCGGTCGTCGCCGCTGCCCGCCAACGCGGGTTGCAGGTGCCCCCTGTCGAAGAGTTCGACTCCGCCCCCGGCCGGGGAGTGCGAGCACGCCTGAACGGTCGCCGGATTCAGGTCGGCAGCCCCGCACACCTGCTTCCAGCGGCGTCGGCCGCGATCGCGGACCGTGCCACGGCGCAAGCGATGTCTGCGGCCGCCGAAATGGAAGCCGGCGGAAAGACCGCGATCGTGGTGATTGTCGACGCCGCACCGATCGGAGTACTCGGACTGGCCGATCAACTCCGCGACGGCGCCCGCGACGTCGTCGACGAACTGACCACCCTCACCGGACACACTCCGGTTCTACTGACCGGCGACAATCCCCGCGCCGCCGCTGCGCTCGCCGCACAGGTCGGGATCACCGACATGCGAGCCGGACTCCTCCCCGAGGACAAGGTCACCGCCGTCGCCGACCTCGAACGCAGCGGCGCGAAAGTGCTACTGGTCGGTGACGGTGTCAACGACGCCCCCGCACTCGCCGCCGCGCACACCGGCATCGCCATGGGCCGCGCCGGATCCGACCTCGCACTCGACACCGCCGACGCCGTCATCGTCCGTGACGAACTCGCCACCATCGCGCGCGTGATCGCCCTCTCACGCCGTGCCCGGCGCATCGTGATCGCCAACCTCGCGATCGCCGCCACCTTCATCACCACCCTCGTCCTGTGGGACCTGTTCGGGCACTTACCGTTACCCCTCGGCGTCGCCGGACACGAAGGCTCCACCGTCATCGTCGGACTCAACGGAATGCGACTACTTTCCCAACGCGCGTGGCGCTACGAGACAGGCAACCTCGGGTGGCGCCGGGCTCGATCCATCTAGAGAAGAGGTACATCTCCCAAGCAAAGGTCGTCCGCCTTCGATTGCCTGCGCGCTACGTAGTGGCGAAGGGAACCCGCGAGTTTTGCCGCGGGACGCCGTCAATGGACCACCCGCCATGAGCAATCTACTATTGACGATAGTAGGTTGTTGATCGACACTGTCCCAGACCGCTCGATCCGAGCATAGGAGAACTCCATGAGCTTGGCGCCGTTCCTCGTCGTAGTTCTCGGAATTCCAGCAGGAATGGCCGCCATAATTGGACTGATGACCGCGGGCAACGAGAGAAAGAGCCGAGTTGACCGACCGATGCGACGCATGCGCGCGGAGATCAGTCGACTCAATTCGGAGAACGCCGCACAGTAGCCCGGCACGGCATCGACCATGCTCACCGCCGATACACTCGTGCTGCATCTCATCTCGCAACCACGAGCGGGACCACGGACGTGGGGTCAAGATCCTTCCTCGGGAGAGGCGACGTCGTGCAGCCAAGGTCGGGCGCGAGAATCGAACTCCCAACGCAACACCAAATCGGATCTCATCACACTGTCCACGTCTTCCGACTGACCAGACAGCCGGCTTCCACATCGGGGCCGGAATGCGTCATCTCCCCTCCTGACATCCCGGCAAGCTTCAACCTACGGAAGGAGCGCGTCGGGTCGGGCGGGGAGTCGACCGGTTTCGAGGAAGATGATGCGTCGTCCGATTTCCACAGTGTGGTCGCAGAATCGTTCGTAGAACCGTCCGAGCAGGGTGATGTCGACAGCAGCTTGCACTCCGTGCGGCCATTGTTGGGCTTGGGTGACGGTGAACAGGCGCCGGTGCAGTTCGTCCATGACCGTGTCGGCGGCCACAAGCTCTTGCGCGTGAGCAGAATCGACGTGCCGCAGTATTACCTGGGTTTCGGTCGCCCGAGCCACTGCTGTCCTTCCCATGTCCGCTACGACTGCCCGCGCTTCGGGCGGTACGGCCGACGTCGGGTGGCGCAGGCGCGCGATCTTGGCGATGTGGACGGCCAGTGCGCCCATACGTTGCAGACTTGCGGCGATGTGCAAACCGCCAACGGTAAATCGGAGGTCATGTGCCACAGGGGCTTGTAAGGCGAGAAGTGAGAATGACTTGTGTTCCCAGTCGGAGGCGGCCCGCTCGAGGTCGGTGTTCGCGTCGAGTACTCGCTCGGCGGTGCGAAGGTCGGCATCGAGGAGGGCTGCCGTTGCCTCCGACATCGCTGTCACGGTGAGCCCGCACATCGACGCCAGGCCACACGAGAGGTCGTCGAGGCTGTCGGCGAAATGTGTGCGCATCTCATCACCCTAGATGTGTACCCAGCGGTTGTTTCGTCTTCAGTTCGATCCGGGGCATCGGGTCCATTGCGCCTCTTCTCGGCCTCCGTCCGGGCAATACCGTTTCTGTGCCCGCCGGTGACGGGTAGAAATGGATTGAAGCCGACAGCCGTAATGGGTGCTGTCGGCGAGGTGCCTGTGGTTAAGCAGTCAGCCGCAGGTGCCGACCACAACGCGATTCAGTCTGTCATCGGTCACAAACCGAGCAGCAGCTGATCGAATTGCGAACGCAACCCACCGAGTAGAGCGAAGTCTGCGCGAACACGGGCGCTCAACTGCTCGGACACCTGGCGGAGTTTGACGTTCTTCTGCTCCAAGCGCCAGATGAGAATGTCGAAGGCCCGCTCCGCGGAAATTCCGTACACGATCATCAGCATCACTTTGGCCTGCTCGATCGCTCCACGGGAGCTACTGATCTCATCGACCAACTCGTCGACCGACTCCCTGACCCATGCGGTCGAGCGTTTCGGTGACGTCTATGTAAAGACCGGCACTACCGATTACTTCGTCGTTGCCGCCGAGGATGCTGTCGCCCACCACGATTCACCGATCTCGTCACACCATTTGTGTCGACGATGCGATGTCTACTACTGAACGGCCCAAACTGGTCGCCGCCGGCACCGCCCTCTACGAGGCGTGAGGCATTATCTTCCTCGAAGACCAACTCGCGGAAGCCCGCCGCATCAACACCGAACTTCAACAGCAAGAAAGCGGACCCGGCGCATCACCCGAATACGCCCAGCACCTCCGACATCACCCCTCCCCCAATACTCTCCGCTACGCCACCACACCCACCTTCGCGGACTGCATCTTCACAGGGCGGATCTGTCCGAGCGGAAACGTCAGGAGTCGAACGCAGACAATGCTTTCGCTACAGTCGATCAATGCAGCACCATCCCGACGTGGCGTTGCACTCGGCCCACCGAACGCGATGTCGCGCAGGCCGAAAATTCGGTGGGCCGCCTCTGACTGCGCGCCCGTCGACCCTGACACCGGGCCGCACGGCCCATCAGGTCGGACGTCTCACCCTGACCTGGTGAACCACGGTGGAACTGTGTCCCCCCAACTGGCGAAAACACATACCCTCGCTCGGCCGCCGAAAACATGGGTACAGAAGAATTTCACCCCGGACAGCGCCTAGGAACCTTCGATCTTGCCGCAACGCCTGGCCGGGGGCAACGCCTAGAACACACACTCGTCTACGCGACCCCCATGGTGGCAGACATGGATTGATGGTGTCGACATGTGCTCAGCACGTACCCGTGCGATCGCGTCGCGTTTCACTCGCGAGTGCATGGCAGCATTTTCCGAAATGAGGAGAGTGGGGCAAAGCACCACGGCAAACAGGACAAACCTCACCTCGACCGCCCGCGAAGCGTACGGCCTAGTCGTACACGTCCGGGAGCGGGCGCCGGCATCTACCGGTCTCATCGGTCCTCTGCCTTGTATGGTCGTCGAGACTGCCCTCCCGGCGTCAGCGCCCCATCGGTTGGGTAGAGCACATATGGTCCTGCAATGATGCACGGCCCAATCTCGCAGTTGCACCGAAAGCTCGCTCTCACTCGTCGATCTCGGCCAGAGAACCACGAACGGCACGGAGGACCTCACGAGATCAGTCCGAAAGCGAACTCCATGCCACCACAGCATTTTTCGCCGTGTCGCAAAGTCAAGACGGTCGGTGCTACGCCTGCAGCGCAAGTTTTCCAATCTGTAACTTCGATTATCTGTGCGCTAGCCGCCGAAAAGCAGTCCAGTGCAAGCCGAACCTCTACGCAATACAGTCAGGAGAACCTGATGACACCACACCCGAAGAGGGAGCATCACCGTGATCCGTCAAACGCCTGAGTCCGCGGGCGTGAGTGGTTTCAGCGACCGCCTCAGTGCTCGTTGATCCCAGGCCCTTGATGAGTGTGTATTGCGCACCGATTCGACACCGTAAAATCGACCGGGAAGCCATGCAGTGCAGTTATTCGCGTAACACGCGAATCTCGGATCTCTCCATCCCAGGCATCGTCGTGATCGCGCGCAGCGGGAGTTGGCATGCCATGTTCGAGCCCACGAGCTTTCATTTCCCCGTTCACATAGTAGAACCGCGCCTTTTGATTCGGGGTGTGGCGATCAAACCTGTCGTACAAGTATTGGTACTCCGCGACCAGGTCATCGCCCGTCATTCGGTAAACCGACAGAGGCGCCTCGTCATTCGTCATCGAATCGCCTCCTTGATACAGCGGCGCCGCAAGAGAATCTCGAAGACCATTCCCCGGCCGAGCGGACTTCGCAACGTGGATTTGCGGTTGACCCACGGGACAATTACACACCTGTCTCCGACGGGGTCAAAGGATGATCCCAGCTTTCGATCGGCTTCGGTCATGCCACCCCAGGTTCCGTACGGCTCACCAGCACCCAGGGCATACTCGCGACAACTACCGAGCAGGGGCAGTTCTGACAAATCCGCCGAGTCGGCGAATCCCACCGGCTTCCAGCAGTAAGACCACCCTCCACCGGCACTCGAACCTCGCCTTCCGTCACGCCCTCACCCGAATAACCTATAACCAAACCCGTGACTGCATTCAAACAAGCAGCAGGAAGGCAAGACACGAAGGAACCCCCCGCCGCCTCGAACGCACCAGTCGCGCCCCGCGACGTAGCCTACGAAGATCATTCTTTGGGCACTCATACGTTGTCTTCGCTTCGAACGCCACCGTGGACGTGCCCGTCGAGCTTCAATTCGATCACGAATCGCTCAGCTCAGACCGGCGTAGGAGTGCAATCCGGACACGACCATGTTGATGATGAACAGATTGAACAGCATCGAGACGAATCCTGCGATGTTTATCCAAGCGGCTTTGGTCTCGCGCCAACCTGCGGTCGCTCGGGCGTGGAGGTAGGCGGCGTAAATCACCCAGGCGATAAACGACATCGTCTCTTTGGGATCCCACCCCCAGAACCGACCCCAGGCTGCCTCCGCCCAGATCGCGCCGAGGATGACTCCGATACCAAAGAGAGGGAAGCCGACGATGACGGTTCTGTAGGCCAACCGGTCGAGTGTCTGGGCGTCGGGCAAACGACGAGCCATCGAACCTACAGGCCCGCGGCGCTCCGCGCCGGCGGGCTGTCGGATCCGTAGTAGGAACGCGAGGCTGGCCACGCCGGAAACCAGGAAGACGCCGCTGCCGATGCTGACGATTGTGACATGGATCGGAAGCCAGTAGGACTGCAGAGCCGGAACGACAGGCGCTGCGTCGGCGTAGAGCAGGGTTGCCGCAACGAACATCAGGATTAGGACCGGCGCCAGAAGAAAAACCCACATCGCGCGGTATGTCTGCCCACGCAGAAACACGATGCCAGTCGCCGTTGCGGCCGCGGTGGCCATGGTGACGAACTCGTACATGTTGCCCAACGGGAAACGTCCGGTTGCGAAGCCACGCAACACGATCGACACAAGGTGCAGTCCCAAGCCCACGACGAGAACCGCGGCACCCATGTTGCCGAGACGCTCGGGCACTGGCTTCGGCGGAGCCGAAACGATCCGTCCGGGCACTTCCGGCGACGGCGCCGAGACTCCCCCTGCCGCCACAAGCTTCCTGCTCCCCAACTCGAACCGGTGGACGTGGTCGGTGCGTGTCGCGGCGTAGTGCCAGATCAGCAACACGAGGGCTAACAGATACACGGCGAAGGCCGACTGGAACGACAGGTCACTCAGCCTGGCAATGGTTTGGTTGATGGGCACGGTGGGTCCTCTCCTGAGCCATCCGGGTTCTCAGATCAGATGCGGCCGCACCCGTCCAGCGAGTTTCTACTACTCGTACGTCATTCGTGGTCCATTAATCCGTGCCGCAGACTTGGCAGAATCGCACAACCTACAATTCCGTCTGGGATGCGCCGGACCCGCCGTACGCGTCATTGCCCGACCTCGGCGCACTGCGGTTTCGATCAGTCGTCCGTTCAGATCAGCATGCCCGTAGAGGTCGGCGAGGGCACATATTGACTACTATGCCCGATAGTAGTCAATGTTGTGTGGCTCAACGGGGAGTCACCCGGAAAATGAGGCTGCCGTCGGATACCGCGTTCCGCGGCGCTGAGTGATATGCCAAACCCCTCAGGGCGCAAGGGCTCGCTGACGCAACGAACATTGCCATGTCACCGAGCGAACACGTTGACGCATTGATCTGCTGACCGACCCTCCGGGGACGCGACTTCGCGCTCACGGCAACGCTTCTAGGTGCACTGGACCACGTGCGCGATAGATGGGCGGATGTATGAATACGCTCACCAAAGGCGGGGTCGACCGTGCATCCGCATTGAGCCTCTGCTCCGACAACCTCACAACCCGAACCGCTACGCCAGAAGTCGCCGAGCTTGAGAGTCGCCCCAAACGGCTCCCAAACCGGACTTTACATGCATAGGTGCGCATGTAACAATACCGGAGCGGGAAGGCTTGTCCGCGAAGCGAGAAGGTGGCGTGCTTGAAGTTTTGGTCGCGAGTTTCAACCATGCAGATGCGTCGTCACCGGCGAACTGAGTCGCAACTGACCGAGCCGCGCCGAACTTAGGCCACGCTTGTCCGTCCACCGACCTTTCAATCGGACATCAATAGCCGTCGCGCGAGTGTGCGCATCCTGCGTGGCTCGTCCCACCACCCACCGACGCGAGGAGTGCCGATGACCGAGTCAGCGACCGACGGAGCCCCCACGCATCCGGTGATCCATCTCTCACAGCTACTGAAGCGACCAGTGATCGCACGGAATGGGGACATCGTCGGCGCCCTAGACGATCTGATCGTGCGATTGCTCGGCGTGGACACCTACCCGACGGTATCCGGGCTGGTAGTCAATGTCGGCGGTCGGCGAGTGTACGTTTCTGTCGAACGGATCGAGCACCTCGACGGGGACCGGGTGATGCTGGCGCAGAACAAGGTGGACCTGCGCGGGTTCGAGCGCCGCGAGGGCGAGGTACTGCTGCGTTCCGACGTCCTTGGCCATCGGCTGATCGACGTCCCGGCCGCGGAGCTGGTGCACGCCTACGACATCGAACTCGAGAACCCCGGTCACGGGTGGGTACTCGCACGGCTCGACACTCGCCGCCCGGCCCGGTTCTTCGGCTTAATCAAATCCCATGGAGGACACGCCAGTCGGGATTGGAAAGCGTTCGAACCCTTGATCGGCCACAAACACAGCATGGTAGTGCGGCGGGTCGGCGGGCGAGTCGGCACCCTTAAACCGGCGCAGATTGCAGATCTGCTCGAGGGCGCAGACAAGCGCGAGGGTGGGGAAATCCTTGACCGCGTCCACACCGACCCCGAGCTTGAGGCGGACGTTTTCGAAGAGCTCGACCCGGGCAAGGCCAACAAGCTGCTCGCCGACATGAGCGACGTCGAGGTGGCCGGTGTGCTTGGTCTCATGCGCGCAGACGACGCCGCCGACGCAGTCGCAGAGTTACGACAGTCCCGCCGTCGACGAGTGCTCGATCTGATGCCGGCCGGCCAACGCACGAAGGTGATCACACTAATGGGGTTCAATTCGTCCAGCGCCGGCGGCCTGATGAGCGTCGACGTCATCTCCTGCGCCGCCACCGCCACTGCGGCGCAGGCCCTGTCGGCAATCTCAGCAGCACGGTCCATGCAGCCCGAGGCTCTGCTGAAGGTGCACGTGCTCACCGACGCCGGCCGGCTGATCGGGGTGGCGTCGGTCATCCGGCTGCTGCAATCGGAGTCGGTGACCCCGATCGTCGACATCATGGACACCGACCCTGTGCGCGTGACCCCCGTGGCGGACCTAACCGAGGTGGCGGTGCTGATGGCCGACTATAACCTCGCGACGATCCCAGTCGTCGACGATGCCGACCACGTCGTCGGCGTGGTCACCGTCGACGATGTCCTCGAGGCCTCCATCCCCGACGACTGGCGACGGCGAGAACCTGCACCGAGGCCCATCGTCGAGCGCGCCACCGACCACCCTACGACCAACACCACCTCCACAGATCCAGGCGGTGATGACCGTGGCTGAACCCGAGATCACCGACGCCACCCCGGCACATACGCCTGTCGGTATGCCTGAACCGCGACCGTCCGCAGTCCTCGATTCCGCGCACCTCGGCGACATCGAGGGGGCGCTCGGAAGAATCAGTTTGTCCGACAAGGAATCTCGCCGCACTTTCAAGGCTCGGATGCTGACCATGTTGGCGATCGTCGGGCCTGGCCTCATCGTCATGGTCGGTGACAACGACGCCGGCGGTGTTGCCACCTACGCGCAGGCCGGCCAGAACTACGGGTACTCGCTGCTTTGGGTGTTGCTATTGTTGATTCCAGTGCTGATCGTCAACCAGGAGATGGTTGTCCGACTCGGGGCGGTGACCGGGGTGGGGCATGCCCGGCTGATAAACGAGCGCTTCGGCCGCGGGTGGGGCTGGTTCTCGGTCGGCGATCTGTTCGTATTGAACTTCCTGACCATCGTCGCCGAGTTCATCGGAGTTTCACTGGCCGCCAGCTACTTCGGCGTCTCACGGTACATCGTCGTGCCGACCGCTGCGGTCGCGTTGATCGCGATCATGGCCACCGGCAGCTTCCGCCGCTGGGAACGTGCGATGTTCGTCTTCATCGCCGTCACGGCGGTACAGATCCCGATGCTGCTGCTCTCACACCCAGACTGGGGTCGCGCTGCCCGAGACTTCGCGATTCCGGGCGTCCGAGGCGGGATCACCTCGGACGCGGTGTTGTTGATTATCGCAATCGTCGGCACCACTGTCGCGCCGTGGCAACTGTTCTTCCAACAGTCCAACATCATCGACAAACGGATCACCCCGCGGTTCATCAGCTACGAACGAGCCGACACCGTCCTCGGGGCGCTGGTCGTCGTCGCCGGCGCAGCGGCATTGATGATGACCGCCGACTACGCCGCCCGCTCAACTGGCAGTGTCGGAGAATTCGTGGACGCCGGCGACATCGCGCGCCTACTCAGCGCGAATGGTTCCGTCCTCGGCCCGATCTTCGCGATCGTGCTTCTCGACGCCTCGATCATCGGTGCCGCTGCGGTCACTCTGTCGACCAGCTACGCCTTCGGTGACGTGTTCGGGATCAGCCACTCGCTACACCGAGGGTTCAAGGAGGCCAAACCCTTCTACCTCTCATACGGTGCCATGGTCCTCCTTGCCGCGGGGATCGTGCTGATCCCCGGCGCACCGCTTGGACTGATCACTACCGCCGTGCAGGCTCTTGCCGGACTGCTCCTGCCCAGCGCGAGCGTGTTCCTGTTGCTGCTGTGCAACGACCGGCAAGTACTCGGACCCTGGATTAATCCGCGCTGGCTCAACCTCGTCGCCGGGCTGATCGTCGCGGTCCTGCTGATGCTCTCGGGAATCCTCATGGCCACCACCGTTTTTCCCGACCTCAACGTGGTGACCGCCTCAATATACCTAGGGATAGCGTTGGTCGTCGCTGGCATCGTCGCAACAGTTGGCGTGCGGTGGCTCGACCGGCGCCGCGGCGTAGTCACCGCTCTGCCCCCTGACGTCGGGCGAGAGGCAAAGATGCAGTGGCGGATGCCGCCGCTGACGCTGCTCGAACCGGTCGTGTGGTCCTCCGGAACGAAACTGGGCATGCTGGCCTTGCGGGGCTACCTCGTCATCGGCGCGATACTTCTCGTGGTCAAGGCTATTCAACTCGGCAGCCGATAGGATGCCGAGCCGCAGCCAAATGAGAGTGCGAGTACCAGCAGCTCGGGAGTCACCACCACGCGGGATGCCGGTCTCGATGCCGTGCTCGAGAACCTCACGGTCGCTGCGCCGCAGACCCAGGCAGAACCGGTAGGTGACGAAGAACGCGATCGGGGGGCAGCAGCACCATGCCGATTCGGCCGATCCACATCATCGCGTTCAGCGAGATGTTGAACTTGTACGCAATGATGTCGTTGACGCAGGGGATCGTCAGACCAGGTAGAACGCGATGACCATCGCGCCGATCGCGGTGCGGACCGGAACGTCCCGCGGACGCTGCAGCAGGTTTGCCTGCGTGCGGTGGTAGTCGGAGATTCAGCACCGATCGCAGGGCTCGCGGGTTCGGATGCTGCGCTTCCTCGTCGTGGTCGTGGTACTGATGGCCGACTATAAACTCGCGACAATCCCAGTCGTCGGCGTGGTCACCGTCGACGATGTCCTGCCGCCGGGCAGAACAACTTGACTCCGTAGCCGGGTACAGGGTTCACAATGGCAACATGCGTAGCAGTGAACTGGCCACCCTCACGGGTGAATGTGCAGACGTTGCGGTACTACGAACGGCGCGGACTCCTGCAGCAGCCTCCACGATCCGCCTCGGGATACCGCTCATATCCGGGATGAGGCGGTCGAGATTATCCGGTTCGTCAAACGCACCCAGGAACACGGCTTCAGCCTCGAGGAGATCAACGAACTTCTCCACCTCTACGGTGGCGGACCGGACGATTGCGACGCAGCGCGGAGACTCGCCCAGAAGAAGATCGCCGAGCTCGACGAAAAGATCCGAGATCTGCAATGCATGCGGGCCTCATTGACCGAATTCGCTTCCACCTGTGCACTACCGCGAGCTGACCGGCACTGCCCCATGCTCCAGACATTGCACACCGACGAAGGAACACCATGATTCAACTCGAAATTTTGCAAGTCCTGGACTGCCCCAACGTGCCGCTCCTCGAACAACGAATCGAGCAAGCTCTCGCGGGTGTATCGATCGAATGGGAACTGCGCCACCTGGTCATCGAGGATTCCCAATCAGCAGCACTCGCGGGTATGGCCGGGTCTCCGACGTTGCTCGTCGACGGCCACGATCCCTTAGCCGAGTCAAATCAGATCCCGAGCGTGTCCTGCAGGCTCTATCGCGATGCCGCGGGCGCTGTCGACGGCGCTCCTACTGTGTCGGCGCTGAGGAGAGCATTCGGAATGGATTGACCAACGTGGACAGTCGTTGACTGCTGCTCCGAATTCGGCTTCGGCAGCAGCGATCGCCGCGACCTAGCCCCTTCCCGGGTGACACCGGGGGATGAAGGAGGCTTCATCTATGCCGGCGTGGCCGCGGGAAACTTCTTCACGCGGTGCGCGACGCGCGACGCCTCTCATCTACGACCATCACCTCGTCGTTGATCCGGCGTCGCAACGATCGGAATGCGATCGCAGAGATGGCGAATCCGAGCAGCAAGGCCCCGAACAGTGACAAAGCGCCGGGGATTTCGAGGTCGAATACGGCGTTGATTCCCATGACGATCACTGCGAGCCCAGCGATCAGGGCGAGTCGAGCTGCGGTGTAGTACACCATCAATCGCACAAGCTTCGACCGTGCGATTCGTGTCATTCGCGTCGGCGGCCCTTGATGTGAATCCAGTGCTGGAATTTCGGGGCGGGCCGACGAGCTGGGACGACCCTCCGGGGCGGATTGACGTTTCACAGTGCTCGATTCAATAGTTGGACTCGGGCCCCTGCCGCTGCTGAGCGAGGGCCGGTGGAAGAACCAATATAGCTACTATGCACAATAGTAGTTCAGTGTTGTTCCCCGATTCGCCGCACCATACTTGGAGGAAGTGTATGCAGGCACGGTCGCGATGGCTCATGTTCTTCTTGGCCGTGATCGCCCTCCTTGTCGTGGCAATCTGGCCTCGATCCGAACCAACCGAATCCCACTCCCCAACCCGACCGCAAATGCCCCCGGCCGCATCCCAAGACGACGGCGAAGCTCTCGACCCGAGCTTCACATCTGCGACCGCAGCAGCGAAGGTTTCCTGCCCTGCGGCCCCGGCGGCACCGCCCGTGAACGGAAAACTCCGGGGAATCAAAGCGACGTGTCTTGGCGAGAGCACTGAAGTCGACCTCGGCGCAGCGCTGTCCGGGGAACCCACCTTGATCAATCTCTGGGCTTCGTGGTGTGGGCCGTGTCGATCGGAGATCCCGGTTCTGAACGATTACGCAGGCAGCCCCGGCGCCATCCGTGTGGTCGGCGTCAATGTCCAGGACGACATGTCAGCAGCACTAGCACTTCTCACGGACGCCGGCGTGCGCTATCCCTCGTTCGCCGCCATCGACGACGTCGGAATTGCACTGTCGGCGCCGCCAGTTCTGCCGCTGAGCTTCCTCGTCCAACGTGACGGGTCCGTCGACCAGGTCACAGCCCCCATGGTTTTCGAAAACACGGACCAAATACGCTCCGCCGTAAGTGAGTTGATGAAATGACAGTCCCCACACCCACGCGACAACGGATGCACCGCACCCCCCGAGCGCATGCCCATCCCCTCTCACTCATTGCTATCCTCACCGCGGTGGTCGTCGCCGCAAGTGGGTGCGCGAGCGGTACCGACGCGGTCGCTTCGGGTGCGAACTTCGATTTCGTCTCGCCTGGGGGGCAAACCGATATCTTGTACGACCCACCCGAGTCGCGAAATAGAATCGGCGCATTGGCCGGGCCTGACCTTATGACCGACGGTAACGATATCTCACTGACTGACTACGCAGATCAGATCGTCGTGATCAATCTGTGGGGACAATGGTGCGCCCCATGCCGCTCCGAGGCCGACGATCTCGAACGCGCCTACGAAGCAACCAAAGACCTCGGCGTTCAGTTTCTCGGGATCAATGTTCGAGATCCTCAACGTGACAAAGCTCAGGACTTCGTCGTCGACAACAACGTGAGCTACCCCTCGATCTACGACCCGTCGATGAGGACCTTGATAGCGCTCGGCGGAAACTATCCGACGAGCGTGATTCCCTCCACGTTGGTGTTGGATCGTCAGCATCGCGTCGCCGCAGTGTTCCTTCGTGCACTTCTCACTGAGGATCTACAGCCTGTCATCGAGCGTGTGGCGGCCGAACGGTGAACGACTTTGCCCAAGGCATCGGGTCCAGCTTCCAGACCGCCGCCTCGAGCGGTCCGTTGCTGCTCGCCGTAGCGGCGTGCGTTTTGGCCGGTCTGGTCTCTTTCGCCTCACCGTGCGTGGTGCCACTGGTTCCCGGATACCTGTCGTATCTAGCCGGCATTTCCGGAGCTGATTCTCCGGCGGTGACCCCTGAAGACGCGACCACGAGACCCGCAGCAGGCAGATGGCGGGTGACAGGCGCGGCAACGATGTTCGTCGCGGGATTCACGGTGGTGTTCGTTTTCGCCACCGCATCGGTATTCGGCGTGATCAGCACCCTGCGCATCAACGAAGCGCTGCTCCAACGTGTGGGCGGGGTGATCACCATCGTGATGGGGTTGACATTCATCGGCCTTATTCCTGCCCTGCAGAAAGACGCACGATTCGCGCCGCGACGAATCTCCTCCCTTGCCGGCGCACCTTTGTTGGGGGGCGTGTTCGCGTTGGGCTGGACACCATGTCTCGGCCCCACTCTCGCAGGGGTTCTTTCGGTGGCGGCCGGAACTCAAGGCACGACGGCAGCGCGCGGGGTGCTGCTGATCGTCGCCTACTGTCTAGGACTTGGATTACCGTTTATCGTGCTGGCGTTCGGGTCGGTGAAAGCGCTCCGAGGCGTCGGATGGCTCAAACGCCATTCACGAACGATTCAGATCGTCGGCGGAATAATGCTCGTCGCTGTCGGTCTGGCACTGGTCACCGGTGTGTGGGGCGTGTTCATCGGCTGGTTGCGCAACGAGTTTGTCAGTTCGGTCGTGTTGCCGATATGACAGAGAGTGTCCCCACGGGAGCTCGCATCCGTCGCCTCCCGAGACTGATTATCCGAGAAAGCATTCGAATGCTGCGCCAGTACTGGCGCAGATTGACGTCGATGAGTACCGCGCTCGTGCTCCTGTTCCTCTTGGCGCTGGCAGCACTCCCCGGAGCAATGCTGCCTCAGCGAAATCTCAACGTGCAGAAAGTGTCCCAGTACATTGCGGCCCAACCAACCCTTGGCCCACTGTTCGACAAGCTGGAGTTGTTCGACGTCTTTTCCAGTTTCTGGTTCACCGCAATCTACGTTCTCCTGTTTCTCTCTCTCATCGGCTGCCTGTTTCCACGCTTGCGGGCGCATCTCGGCGCACTCAGGAGCCAGCCTGTGCGGGCACCTCGGAATCTGTCCCGGTTGCCGCACCATTTCCGCGGCGAGGTAGATATCTCTCACGACGAGGCCTTGACGAGAGTGCGCCGGTCTCTCAAGGGTTGGCGCATCGCAGTCAATCCCGAAAATGATTCCGGAGTATCGGTTTCGGCGGAGAAGGGATATCTGCGCGAGGCCGGGAATCTGGTTTTCCACTTCTCGTTGATCGGGTTGCTCGTCACCGTCGCCATCGGCAAGCTGGTGGGGTACGAGGGTTCGGTCATCGTCATTGCCGACGGTGGTCCTGGATTCTGCAACACCTCACCCGCTGTGTACGACTCATTTCGCGCTGGAAGTGCAACTGACGGAACTGGTCTCGCACCGTTCTGCATCAAGGTCAACGATTTTTCCGCGGACTATCTCGATACTGGTCAGGCCGAAATGTTCACCTCCAACATCTCATACCAGAGCGGGCAGGACATCGCGACCAATACGTGGAAGGACTACCGTCTTCGAGTCAACGAACCGTTGCGTACCGATGGCGCCCGCGTCTATCTGACCGGCCACGGGTACGCGCCGCAGTTCACCGTCACTTTCCCCGATGGCCAGTCCCGTACCGAGACAATGCAGTTTCAACCGGACGACGCGGTGACGTTTCTCAGCAGTGGGGCGTTGCGTTTCGATCCACCCGGCGGTTCGTTCCCCGATCCGAACGAGCGCCGGAAGAATCAGATTGCCATCGAGGGACTCTTCGCGCCGACCGCGGCCTTCAGTGGGACGCTCCTGACTTCGTCGTTTCCCGACGCACGTGATCCTGCGGTCGCGATCGACATCTACAAGGGCGATACGGGTCTGGATACCGGCATTCCGCAATCGATCTTCTCGTTGAATACGGAGATGATCAACCAAGGAAGGCTGGTCAAACAAGATCGTGTGAACCTTCGACCGGGAGAGACGCGGACTCTCTCTGACGGAACACAGGTTCGGTTCGACGGGGCCAAGGAATTCGCCAATCTACAGGTGTCGTACGACCCTGCGCAACAGTGGGTTCTCGTCTTTGCGATCACGATGATGCTCGGACTTCTGACCTCGCTCGTGATCAGGAGGCGGCGCGTGTGGATCCGTTTACGCCCGGGGGCAGCACCGGAGCAGGTCGATCTCGAACTCGGAGGCCTCGCGAGGACCGATCATGCAGGGTGGGGCGGCGAATTCGACGATCTTTGTGAGAAATTGTGGACGGACCAGCACAGTTCTCCTTCTACGGGAGCGGGCCTGTGAGGGTCCCTTCGTCCGAACGTGCACTCACTGCCGACGGTGAACTCGATGCATGCCTGAAGAGTGGTCGCCCCAAACGGCTTTACGGTGGGAACGCTTTGCGTCTCGCGCTTTCGGTGGGCGCTGGGTGGCTGCTATTTCTCAGTTTTCCGCCGCGCACGCTGTGGTTTCTGGCCCCTGTCGCCATCGCCCTGCTGACCGCCGTTCTCCAGGGTCGCAGTCTCCGTGCGGGTTTCGGATTCGGCTATGCCGCGGGACTGGGATTCTTCGTTCCCTTGCTGCCGTGGGTCGGAGCGTATGTCGGTGCAACGCCTTGGTTGGCGTTGGCGGCGATTGAAGCGCTCGCGTTCGGCGTGTTCGGCGTACTGGCAGTGGCCGTCGGTCGCGCTCCCCTTTCCCCGGTGTGGATTGCGGGTGCATGGGTCACCGCCGAAGCACTTCGTAGCCGAATTCCGTTCGGCGGTTTCCCGTGGGGGCGTTTGGCCTTCGGGCAGGCGGACAGTCCGCTGCTGCCGTTGGCTTCGATCGCAGGGGCGCCAGGTCTTTCCTTCGTGACTGCACTGACCGGAACTCTCATCGCCTGGTCACTGGCCGGACCCTCCCGTGTTCGATGGCAAGCATTGGCGAAGGGTGGCGTTGCCGTCGTCCTCATCTTTGTGAGTGCATTGGTGACAAGTTCTCCCGGTGCCGCCCCTGACGAGGTCGTCACTGCTGCCGTCGTTCAGGGCAACGTGCCGCGACTCGGCCTCGATTTCAACGCCCAACGCCGAGCGGTGCTCGATAATCATGTTGCCCGCACCGAGCAGCTCGCTGCCGATGTCGCGGCGGGTCGCGCAGCCCGGCCACGGCTTGTTATCTGGCCCGAAAATGCTTCGGATATAGATCCTTTGGTGAATCGGGATGCGGCAGAGCGACTGGACCGAGCAGCCCGTTCGATCGGGGCACCAATCCTGGTCGGTACGGTTCTCGTAGGTGAAGCGAGCACATCGATCAACAGTGTCATGGTGTGGGATCCCACGGATGGCCCTGGCCAGCAACACATCAAACGACAACTCGTGCCGTTCGGGGAGTACCTGCCGCTCCGACCGATCATTCGTGCAGTGTCGTCGTACGCCGATTCTGCGGGCAATTTCGTTGCCGGGAATGGGAACGGTGTCGTCGACCTCAACGGAGTTCAGGTAGCTGTTGCCACGTGTTACGAGGTGGCCTTCGACGATCTGGTGACCGAGTCGGTCCAGGCGGGAGCCACCGTCATCGCGGTTCCCACCAACAATGCGACCTTCGGCCGGACGGAGATGACCTTTCAGCAATTGGCCATGTCGCGGGTGCGGGCAGTCGAGCACGGTCGCACTGTGTTGATCGCCGCGACCAGCGGTGTCAGTGCGATCATCACGCCGACGGGAGAGGTACGCCAACAGAGCGAGATCTTCACAGCACAGGCATTGACCGACGAGATCGCCCTGCGTTCCGATCTCACACCGGCAACACGTCTGGGCGCGGTTCCCGAGATCGCCCTGGCGGTGATCGTCCTTTCTCTCGCTGCCGCATCTCTCTTCGGGGGCGCGTACCGCTTCTGTCTCGGCAGAAGAACGAAACCATGAATTACTATGATTGATAGTAATTCAGTGTCGGTGCCAGCGCGCAAGGGAACGAGTCCACCAATGTCGAAGAACCGCAAGAAGAACACACCCCGCCCCCGCGGCGGTGGGGTGCCCGGTGGCCGAAGTTTTCCGTGGTCGATATCGATCGCAGTCCTGATTATCGCCGGCCTGGTCTCGGTCATCGCCTACAACATGGTGCCCAAGGCCATCGAGAGGACCGAAGCACAAAAATACGCTCCGAGCGCGGACAACCCGGACCCCTCGCTGTCCATCGAAGGGGTAACCGAAATCGAATACGCGGCCGGCAATCATATTCAAGCGCCTCAGCGCGTTGCATACGATCAAACTCCCCCCTTGGGAGGAGCGCACGATCAGTACTGGGCGACATGCACAGGCATCGTCTACCCGGAGCCGATACGCACTGAGAATGCGGTGCATTCACTCGAGCACGGTGCGGTCTGGATTGCCTACAACCCCGACTCGTTGAATCCGTCCGACGTCGACGCCCTTACCTCCCAAGTCAACGGTAAGCCGTATTCCCTGATGTCACCGTTCCCTGGCATCGATTCCCCCGTTTCGATTCAGTCGTGGGGGCACCAACTCAAAGTCGACAGCGTCGACGACCCCCGTATCGCAAAATTCATCACCGCCCTCAAACAGAACCCGAACACCCATCCAGAGGCCGGTGCCAGCTGTGCAACGGTCCCGGGAGGATTCGACCCGAACGCTCCTTTCCCCTTCGACGCATCTCCGCCAGGCCCTGACGCGATTCCCGCAGCGTCGGAGCAGTCAGCCACTGGTCTTCCCGCAGCAACGACCCCACCTGCGCCGGCGATCACGAGGAGTCGCGAAAATGGTTGAACACGAGGCGGTATCGATTCAATCCGAGTCGGTATCCGATTCATCGGGCAAACGCCATGCCACGCCGGCCGCAGTGTTGGTGGTCGGTATTGTCATCGCTCTGTTGATCGGAATCATCATCGGCCTGTGGGCAAAGGGGCGGATCGAGAACACCTCGCAGGGGGTCCCAGCCGTCGGCGCAGTGGAGGTCGGCTTCGCGCAGGACATGTCGGTTCACCACGGGCAAGCGGTCGAGATGTCGTCCCTCGCATTGGTGAACACTGCCGACCCCGCTATCCGTACGCTCGCGTACGACGTCGTCACTACTCAGCAAAGTCAGATAGGAATGATGCAGGGGTGGCTGTCCCTCTGGGATCGACCCGCCCGGAGCACGGGCGAGTATATGGAGTGGATGCCCTCAACTTCCTCGGCGATGAATCACTCGATGCCCGGCATGAGCACCGGACAAAGTGATTCCGGCGTAACTGAATCAGTCGCGATGCCGGGAATGGCTTCTCCCGCCGAACTCGCGGAACTACGCACCCTGACCGGACCGGCATTTGAGATTCGCTATTTGCAATTACTGTTGCGCCACCATCAAGGGGGAATTCCGATGGCCCAATACGCCGCTGACAATGCCGATCTCCCCGTCGTGACAAATCTTGCTCGACAGATCGCCGCTACACAGCAGGCCGAATCGACCGCATTGCGAGAACTGCTCGCAGTGAGAGGTGCCCAACCGATCCCGATGAACTGACCACTCATCTCACACACCGTCGCATCCGCCGAACCCGATCATCGAGATGCCGAGAGCAGTCATCGACGGGGAAGGGTTTTGAGGAATTCGTTGTAGGCCTCGAGGTCGACGTCACCGTCCCTGGCGGCCTTTTTGTCGACGGCGGCGTTGGTGCGGGTCTCGTCGCGATTCCACCTCATCGCGAAAACCACCATGATGATCAACGCGACGGGTTCTCCGTACGACCATGCCAAAGCCCCCGCCATTTGTTGATCGGCCATCAGATCGACGTTCCAGGACGCCGGCGGATTGGTGAAGGTACTCAGGAGTGGCGAGGTTGCCATCATCAGGATCACGCCGATGAAAACATGGAGAGGCATTTCGACGAAGAGGTCGAAACATCGACCCAGGTTGCTTTGCTTGACGGGCAACGGCCCAGATGAGAGCACCGGAACGATGAACAACACTCCAGTGGCCAGGAAGAAGAGCTCCAGGCCTGTGTGACCGACCCAGGACGACGCCACCAGGTCGAATACCGGCGAGAGGTAGATGCCGTAGTAGCTGAACAGGAACAGTGGAATCGTGACGCCGGGGTGTAGCAGAATCTTCGCCGTCCGGCTTCTGAGTGCCGTCAATGCCAGCTTGAGGATCGGAATTCCCCACCCTGTGTGAGGGGTGGAGCGCAGCAGGAGAAGACCTGGGCTGCCGAGAACGAGCAGTGGTGGAATCGCCATCGACAAGGTCAAATGCTGGAACATCCAGATACTGAAGAGTTCGTACCCGTAGCCCTCGACGGCGAGCCCCGTGACCAGGATCAGCAATATACAGCCGAAGAGGAAGCTGGCCGTCCTCGTCCACGGCCACACCCGACCGGAAGACGTCACCCGGTAGACACCCCAGCCATACCACGCTGCCAGTAGGACTCCGATCAGTGGTAGGACCGGGAGCGGCTGCGGCGCCCACCCCACCATTGCTCCGAACGAAGGCACGGCCTCGGGTAAACGTATCCAGTCCATCACCTACGTGGTCCCTCCCCGCTCGTACTGTGTTGTAACATCTCAGCGCTTCGAGCGCTTGTCTCCGCGGAGAACGATGACCATCCCGATCACGAACAGGATTGCCACTGCGCCACCGAGAATCGGCAACAACAGTGGGGATCCGTCGTCGGAGTCGGCATCGGCGGTCGCCGCCGACGGCGCAACAGTTGCCGGAGGTGTTGCACCTCCGGGAAGCGGCGCCGCATTGTTCTTCGCCGCGTTCAAGGTGAAGGAGTACGACCCCGTGATCGGGTGTCCGTCCTCAGAGATCACCCGGTAACCAACGGTGTAAGTGCCAGACGACATCTGACCGGTCGTCACGAGAGAAACGCGCTCTCCCTGCACCGACGGCTCCCCGGCTCCGACCTGCGTCCCGTCGGCCGCACTGACGGTCACGTTCGCGAAACTCGTCTGAATCTCCTGATTGAAAACCAATTCCACCGAACTCGGCGCAGTGTCGAGAACTGCGTCGGCGGATGGAGTCGATCCGACCAGTGCACTGTGTGCTTGCGCGGTGCCTGCGCTTATGAGCGCACACCCCGCAGCCACCAGCAGCACAACCATTGCACGCCTCAAAATCTGTTCCTCCTACTCGGCTCACACCATCGAGGTGCGGAGTCCGGCGATCGATGCACACCGCACTTCGCTGAGACAATACCTCCGACTACTATGTTGCATAGTATTCAGGGCTGTGTGGTGGCCGGAAGGTTGCACGCATCGACGAACACCGACCAGGTAGGCGGATCCATGAAGTTGACCACCAACGCGAAATTCTCGATAGCCCTGATAGCTGTCTTCGCTGTCGTCCTCGGCGCGCTGTTGCTCGGCAACCGCAGCGGGAGGGAGACAAACAGCGCCAGCGCTTCGGACGCATCGGTTCTTCGCGACGACACGCATCTACTTTCCTCTGCGCCGGACAACGATGTCGTTCTGGTCGAATTCCTCGACTTCGAGTGCGAGGCATGCCTGGCGATGTATCCGACGATGGAGCGGATACGTGCTGAGTACGCTGACCGCATCACGTTCGGTGTACGGTACTTCCCCATTCCCAGTCACACGAACAGTCGACTCGCGGCGCGAGTCGTCGAAGCGTCGTCCAGGCAAGGGAAGTTCGTGGAGATGTACCAGCGAATGTACGACACGCAGACCCAGTGGGGCGAGTCGTCCGAATCTCAAGTAGCCCTCTTCCGTACGTTCGCCCAGGATCTGGGACTCGACATGGCGACCTTCGAAGCAGATATGAATGATCCCGCAGTCGCAGAGCGTGTCGAAGGGGACTTCAACGAAGGTATCGACCTGGGCGTGCAGGGCACACCGACGCTGTTCCTCAACGGCGTCCAGTTGCCGTCCATGCCGACATATGACGATCTCACCGCTCGCATCGACGCAGCGCTGGCCCAATGACATCAACGGGAGCACGCGGTGCCCACGTCGACACTGGTATACCTCCGACTGTCGACTCGGCCCCGAAAGTGTGCTCCCCCTATGTCGTCGGATGGATTCTCACTGCAGCAGGCGCTCTCGGCTTGGCGGCGTCTCTGATACTGACTATCGAGAAGTTTCAGCTTCTCGCGGATCCCTCATATCGCCCGTCCTGCAGCATCAACCCCGTCCTCAGTTGTGGATCGGTGATGAGTTCTCCACAAGCCTCGATCTTCGGTTTCCCGAATTCGATCCTCGGTATAGTCGGGTTCACCGTCCTACTGACCACGGGAATCGTGACCCTCACCGCCGCAAAGGCACTACCTCAGTGGTATTGGCGCTGTATCGTCATCGGCTTGCTCACCGGAGCGGTGCTGGTTCACTGGCTGATTTTCCAAAGCCTGTACAGAATCCAGGCACTGTGCCCGTACTGCATGGTCGTGTGGGTGGTGACGATGACAGCCCTCTGGTATGCCATTTTGCATCTAGGTGCTCGTAGCGCGTCGACCTCCTCGCGAATCGTGACCGTCGGCACCGAGAAACACACTCTCGTGCTTACTATCTGGATCGTGTCCGTCGCGAGCATGATTCTCAGCGCATTCTGGGACTACTGGTCGACACTGGTCTGACGAGTCCCACGAAAATCTGCCAACGCCGTCGCACTCGGCCAACTGTTGCACGATCAGTCAACCTTCAACTCAACTACTATGGATCTTAGTTTTTAGATCCGCAACCCTCCCGAGTAGAGGGCGATGAGGCCAGGAGAAGGAGACGAATATGAAATTCATGGGTGCAGCGAAAGCGCTAGTCGACAAGGGCAAGGAGGCTGCCTCGAAGAACGCAGACAAGATCGAAAACGCGATCGACAAAACCGCCGCGTCTGCCGAAGCCAAGACCGGTGGAAAACTGACCAGCCAGATCCGGAGGGCTGCGCTTGCGGCAAAGAGAGCGATTCCTCCGAAGAAGTAGCGACTCTCTTTGCCTTGCCGCCTGATTGCTCGTTGGTCTCCACGCCGTACGACTGAGAATCGGCGTCGAGAGCGCGAATAATCTCGCTTCGGTGTGCCCCCCTCGTGACAGCACACCGAAGCGAGGAGCGCTCAGGGTTCGGTCTGCGGAATCACGATACTCGCGTGAAAATCTCTGTGCCACAGCCGCGCAAGGAGGGCGTAATAGGATTCGGTTACCCTCGATTGCGTCGAGAGCGCCGCTTCCGACGACTCGATTGTCGTCGGAACGAGAAGGAGGGCACGATTCGCCAATGCCGCCGCGGAACTCCCGATATCCATCACTGCGCCACTGATACTGGCCGCGGCGTTCAGCACGGGGTCTGGAAGGACAGTGGTGGAACGCATGAAGGTCCGCTCTGCGTCAACGAAATCCGCTCCGGTCTGGAGATGATTCTCGATTGCGGCGATTACTTCGCTGACTCGACGGGTGTGAACCCGAAGTTTGCGGGGGTGCCGGATGTGGCGACGAGATACCGGTGGCAAAGTCCGCAACCGGGCACCAGCATGGTTCGCCACGCCGCCGTCGAGAGCGGTCGGCAGTACGTCTCGAATCAACCAGTCCGTGAGTAGGGCGGCAGCGGTATCTGTTGCCGGGACGATGACCACCGGCATTGTTCGTGTTGACATTGACTTTCCCATCGGTATGGCCG
>NZ_LVCT01000357.1:0-1845 GCF_001647205.1 Rhodococcus sp. EPR-134 | reverse complement strand
CGTGTGCTTCTGCTCGCATCCGAGCAACCATGTGCGGGTAATGCAACTCGAAGGCCGGACGCTCGCTGCGGATGCGCGGCAACTCGGTGAAGTTGTGACGCGGCGGCGGGCAGGTCGTTGCCCACTCCAGCGAGTTTCCGTAGCCCCACGGATCGTCGACAGTGACCACTTCGCCGAATCGGTAGCTCTTGAAGACGTTCCAGATGAACGGGAGAGTGGAGGCTCCGAGAATGAAGGAACCGATGGTCGAGACTGTATTGAGTGTGGTGAACCCGTCCGCGGGTAGGTAGTCGGCGTAACGACGCGGCATACCCTCGGCACCGAGCCAGTGCTGAACGAGGAACGTCATGTGAAAGCCGACGAACGTGGTCCAAAAGTGCCACTTGCCAAGGCGCTCGTCCATCATGCGACCGGTCATCTTCGGGAACCAGAAGTAGATACCGGCGTACGTCGCGAACACGACCGTACCGAAAACCACGTAGTGGAAGTGGGCGACCACGAAGTAAGTATCCGTGACCTGAAAATCCAGCGGAGGGCTCGCCAGCAGCACACCGGACAGACCACCGAAGAGGAAGGTGATCAAGAATCCGAGAGAGAACAGCATCGGTGACTCAAACGTCAGGTGTCCCTTCCACATCGTGCCGATCCAGTTGAAGATCTTCACACCCGTCGGCACGGCGATCAGGAACGTCATGAACGAGAAGTACGGCAGGAGAACCGCGCCCGTCGCGTACATGTGATGCGCCCACACTGCGATCGACAGCGCCGCGATACCGAGCGTCGCGTAGACCAGGCCGCTGTAGCCGAAGATCGGTTTGCGGCTGAAGACCGGAAATATCTCCGAGACGATACCGAAGAAGGGCAGCGCGATGATGTAGACCTCGGGGTGGCCGAAGAACCAGAACAGGTGCTGCCACAGCAGGACTCCGCCATTCGCGGGGTCGAAGATGTTGCCACCGAGGCGACGGTCGTAAAGCAGTGCGAAGAGTGCGGCGGTCAACAGCGGGAAGGCCAACAGAATCAAGACAGAGGTGATGAAGATGTTCCACGTGAAGATCGGCATGCGGAACATCGTCATACCGGGAGCGCGTAAGCAGACAATGGTGGTGATCATGTTGACCGCGCCGAGAATCGTGCCGAGACCGGAGACGAGAAGCCCCACAATCCACAGATCCGCACCGACCCCAGGTGAGCTGACTGCCGAACTCAGAGGCGTGTAGGCCGTCCAGCCGAAATCTGCGGCACCTCCGGGAGTGACGAACCCGCCCGTAGCGATGAGAGCACCGAAAAGGTAGAGCCAGTAGCTGAACGCGTTCAGTCGCGGGAAGGCGACATCCGGCGCACCGATCTGCAGGGGGAGAACGAAATTGGCGAATCCGAACACCACCGGCGTCGCGTACAGCAGCAGCATGATCGTGCCGTGCATGGTGAAGAGTTGGTTGTACTGCTCGTTCGACAGGAATTGCATGCCCGGAATCGCCAGTTCGCTGCGCATGATCAGCGCCATGAGCCCGCCGATGAGGAAGAACGCGAACGAAGTCACCAAATACATCAAGCCGAGCGTCTTGTGATCGGTCGTCGTCACAAGGTTCCGCAGCACCGATCCCTTCGGCGCCCGTCGCGCGGGGTACGGCCGGGCGGGGATCGGGGGTGATGCAATTGCGGTCATAGTCAGCCCGCTTCCTGTCGAGACGCAAATAGAGTGTGCGACAGAAGCATAACCCAAATACTACGTTGCATAGTTTTTGGGTCCGGGTGGCGCCTCGGCCACCCTTTCCGACTGCCGTCAGGTCACGAGGGCATGAGCGGACGCAGAGAAGACGACCATGGTGGTCAACGCGGCGA
>NZ_LVCT01000356.1:0-6890 GCF_001647205.1 Rhodococcus sp. EPR-134 | reverse complement strand
CGAGATCTCGTCGTCACCGAGCCCGAGAGTCCACACCGGCTGAGGTAGCGGCGACGTCGCCACCACGCGCAACGCCGACCGGACGGCATCGGGGCTGGTGGCCTGTGCGGCCCGATCATCGGCAGCGAGCTCGACCAGCCGCCGCACCGCAGCGGGAGCCGCTTTGAACAGCGGGATCACCGGCAGCGCCTTCGCGAAGACTTCACACACATTAATGATCCGGTGATGCTGCCCTCGCAAGTGTGCCCGCTCGTGCGCGATCACCGCTTCGCGCTCGGAGGCGGTCAAGCAATCGGAGAGACCTTTGGTCGCTACGACGAATCCCGGCCGTCCAGCGACGCTGTAGGCCATCGGCATCGGATGATCAAGCCAGAGAACATCATCCGATGCCGGATCTGCGCGGGCGATGATCGATACGACATCACGGTGGTAGTCGCGGACCTTGGCTCGGCCCTTATGTTGCCGATGAGCCAAGAACAAGCTGCGAACGGCGATGAGCGCGGTAACCGCAACTCCGCCGACAGCGAGCGCTTCCCCGATCCAGGGGGCCATCGCGTGTTGGAAGGCAGTGAAGCATCGCACAAGGGCCTCGGAGAGCCCTTCCGCTGGTGCATGGCTCGGCCACAGAAGGATCACTACTGCCGATACGGCAAGGAATCCCAGACCCACGATGCTGCCGATCCATGCCGCGAGAATCGCTGCAGGAGCCAGAGTGGTCGATTCGAAACGCCGCAAAACCTTGGGCATGAACGCTCCGATGAGCACGGCCCCGAGAAGGAGGACTGCGGCGAGAGTCATCTACCGAACCTTGCCGTGATCCAGTGCTCGCCGCAGTGCCTCGTATTCGTCATCGGAGACGTTTTGCGCGAAGTGCAGAAGCGCTGAAACAGAGTCATTGCTGTTGTCGAGTAATTCGCGCATGGCCAGTGAGGTCGCTTCATCGCGGCTACGCGATGGCGAATAGATGTATGCGCGGCTTCGTTTTTCCCTCTGCACCCACCCTTTTTCGTGAAGGTGCGTCACGACGGTCAAGATCGTGGTGTATGCCTTCGGGGCGCCGCCCTCGAAGCGGTCGACCAGATCCCGCACAGACTGCGGCTCTTCTGCATCCCACAGGAGATCCATCACTTCGGATTCGAGCCCGCCGAGTCTCTTCATCTTCCTTCCCCCTTCGGAAATCGTCGATTGCGTCAGTCACTGACGGCCGGAGGCTGGATCTGTACCCCACGCGCGTCCAACCATGCCATGGGATCGACCTTCTGGCCGTCTGCCTGCCACACCTCGTAATGCAGATGTGGCCCTGTTGATTGTCCCCTGTTTCCTACCGTCGCAATCAATTCTCCGGCACGCACCTTTTGACCCGCGGTTACCAGAGTCTCGTTGATGTGTCCGAAGACCCCGATTGTCCCGTCATCCTGCAGGATACGGACCCACAGTCCGAAACCGGACGCAGGTCCGGACTCGAGTACCGTGCCGTCGGTGACGGACACGATAGGTGTACCGATCTCATTGGCAATGTCCAACCCGTAATGAGTCGACCCCCAACGCGGTCCGTAGTTCGACGTCAATGTTCCGCTGACAGGAGCCATCGTCAGCGGTTGGCGTGCAGCTGCCTCTCTCGAAGCGCGATCGGTGTCGCGTTCGGTGCCTCGAGCCAACTGTTCGGCCAGCCTCCCCAGCTCGGCCAGTTTGGGAACCTGGAGAATTTCCGGAGCCGATGCCAGCGCCTGCTCGAGAGGTGCCAACGGTTGCTGGTCGAGCTCGACGGGAACACTGACGCTCCCTGTCGATGCATGTGAGGCGGATGTGCCGGCGGCAAGCAAAGCGCCGGTGGCGACAGAGAGAACCAAAGCCCGTCCACCAGGACGATTGCGGGACTGTCGGCGATGAGCGCCGCCGCGTCGCGCCTGAACGCTTCCAGCGACGGATTCCCGGTCGACTGCAGATGCGGTGGAGATATACATCGTGTCGACTGGCAGGTCTCGATCGCTGTGTGGCGTGCCGAAAAGATAACTTTCCCGAAGTGGGCAGTCGAGATCGTCGGTGTCGGGCTTGCGGTGTCGGGCCAAGATCGCATTCCTTGCGTCGCGGAAGGTCACAGAATGGTGACGGTCCCAGACAGCGTACTACTATTTCGCATAGTTTTTGGGCGAGCGTTGACAAAATTCAAAATCTCGACAGACCGCCCCGCTGCGAATGCACCTTCTCCTACTCATGTGCCGCGCGGTGGCATCTCGGCGAGCAGCACGCGGTGAGGAGAAACCCTGTCGCGATTGCCAGGGGCACTGCTCCGATCGCGATTATCAGTCCGGCACCGAACCGTTGATCTCGCGAGAAGTCGTCGAGCCAGCCGCGCTGCAACGACGCGAAGTACTGATCGGCAATCACCGTGTCAGTGGCGATCAGTGCTGCTGCGAGGCCCCCGTAGGCCAAGAACGCCGCCAGGAGCAGGGTCGTCCTGATCGCGGCGCTCGCTCGCCTCGGCAAGGGATCGACGCCGACCATGACCCAGAAGAACATGAAACCGCAGATCAGCAGGGTTCCGTTGATCACCAGATGGGGGACGTGCGAGCCGGCGACAGCGCTGTACATCCCCCCCAGGTAAAGGAGAGGCAGGGCTCCGGCGAAAATCACAGCGATCACATAGGGCTGGGACATGAATCGGAACCAGGAGCCTCTGTACACGCTTTGCGCCCATTCCCTCAGCCCCGGCGCATCTCCGGACGATCGCCGAACGGAGAGCCTGAACAGCGTGAACGGGGCGCCCAGGACCAGACAGAGTGGAGCAAGGACCGCCACGGCGGACGTTGCCGCCATATGCATACTCATCACTGCAGGTGCATACCTACCCACTCCCGATGATGTTGCGACAAGCAACACCAGGCACCCCAGAGCCCAGCTGACCGATCGGAACGTCGACCACTGCACGCCCTGCTGTCGGAGGCGAAAAACGCCGACGACGTAGCACGCAGCCAACACCACGGCGAGAGTTCCGAAAATGAGATCGAATCGCCAGTCGACGAGCAAGCGGCCCGCAGTCGGTACGCCATCGAGCGCATACCCGAGCACCTCCTCGACTCTGCTCGGATCCTGTCGCTCCGTGGGCGCCGGGGGCGGCGTGCGGCCCAGGGCGACGGCGATACCGACGGTTACTGCGAGAACCACCGACTCCACCACTGCCAGACGAATGAAGGTGCGACCGTCGCTAGGATCCTTCGTCAGTTCGGCGATCGCGATTTTCCGTTGGCGCCAACCTGCCAGTCCGGTGAGGACCAAGGCGGCGACTTTGGCAAGAATCAAGACACCGTAGGTGCTACTCCACACCGCGGTGAGCGGCACCCGCACGGCAGCGTTGACCACACCGCTGATCGCTATGACGACGAACGCCATGAGTGCCACGGCCGAGAAGCGGCGCGCGGCGAAGTCGAGATAGCTCCCCTTTCTGCGGGCATGCAACACGAGAGCCGCTATTCCTCCCATCCAAATCGACGCCGCGAGGATATGCAGAACCAAACTGTTCGTGGCGATGTCGTGGGATCCACCCGAAGAGGAGTGACCCGACAATGCCCTGGGGAGCAGGCTGAACAAAGCGAATGCGAGAAGTAACGGTGTCCACGAATATCGCAGGGTCAGACGACACGCAATCGCGAGCACGAGTGCGAGCCCTGCGGTCCATGCCCATGCAGTTGTGACATCGATGTCCGAAATCGCGCGAGCGAACAGCCCTGGATCGGCGAACACGACGGAGAGAGGTTGGCCTGAACTGTCCGAGAGGGTGAGTGGAACGAGCAGCGCCGCGCATACCGCCCAGATAGCGGCGGCGACGCTTGCGGTTCGTAGCGCCAGATATCCGTCGACATCGAGTACACCTGAGGCTTGAGGCGGAACGAGAACGGCAGCCAAAAGTAGACTGCCTACGGTCATCACGGCGGCAACCTCGCCGAACGCCATCACCGCCGGGAGTCCGTAAATCGTCAAGGGCCCCGGATCTGGAAGTCCGAGCAATCGCAGCGCCTCGGAAGTTGATGCGCGCGCCAATGCCGCCGCAGTGATTGCAGCTATGACACCCCATCCCAATACTTTCCGTATGGGTCGTCCGACGACGAGGGTATCGGCGCCGGACGGTTCGGTTTCGATCATTTGCGGGTGGACCTCTCAGCATTGTGGATCTCGCCCGCGCGATCGGTGCTCCGGACCAAAATACTATGACGGATAGTTGCATGGGTGCTTCAGCCAGGGTTTACTGAAACTCTCTCGTTGGCAAATATGCGCATATGAGAATACGACGCTCCAGTCATAGGCGAGAAGGGCATATCGAGATGGGTCACGGCCATGGGCACGGCGTTGCGGAACAAGCTGCGAGTGCATCGGGTAAACATGTCCGCAAATTATGGATAGCCGTCGGGCTCGGTCTGGTCACGTTCGTCACGCAAGTCATCGTGGGGTTGTCCACGTCATCGCTCGCCCTGCTCTCCGACTCCGCACACCTCTTCACCGATGTGTTCGGCATCCTCATGGCATTGACCGCTATCTTGCTTGCGCAAAGAGCGCGATCGCGCCCGGATCGCACGTTCGGTATGTACCGGGCGGAGGTGTTCGCTGCCTTGTTCAATGCCCTACTCCTGTTCGGTGTCGCCGGATGGGTTCTCTACGAAGCTCTCGGTCGACTTTCCGATCCGCCTGAGGTCCCTGGACTCCCGGTGAGCATCGTCGCTGTCGTCGGCCTCGTGATGAACATCGCGGCATTCTTGCTGCTTCGCAGCGGGGCGAAGGAAAGCATCAACGTCCGGGGCGCCTATCTCGAGGTCATGGCTGACATGCTCGGGTCCGTTGGAGTCCTGATCAGCGGATTGGTCACACTGATCTTCGGATGGCGGTACGCGGATCCGGTGATCGGTGTTGCGATCGGCTTGTTCGTCCTACCGCGTGCCTACAATCTCGGCCGCCATGCCCTGCGGATCCTGCTCCAGCACGCCCCCGCCGGCGTGAGCATCACCGAGGTGACGCAAGCCTTGCAGGGGATCCCCGGGGTCAAGGACGCCCACGACCTTCACATCTGGACGCTCACATCGGGCATGGAAGTTGCGTCGGCGCATCTGACGATCGACGAGGAGTCCGATCCGACCAAGGTTCTCGCTGCTGCCCAGGATCTGTTGGCCACCCAGTTCAATCTCGTTCACGCGACCCTGCAGGTAGAACCCGCCGCGGGTGACGGGCGTTGCCAGGAGCTTCCGTGGTGAGTACCAACGAGGTGACCACGAACGACAAATCCGCCCATCACAAGAGACGAATTCTCTTCGCTACGACGGCGCTGATTTCGGTCGTCGTCGCCCTGACGATTGAGCCCGTTGCGCGGAAGCACCTGTCCGGGGTCAACGAGATGGATCTGGGCGTCGTCAGTTTGAGGCTGGCATACAACAGTGGTGTCGCCTTCAGTCTGGGTAATCAGCTGCCGAGTGCCGTCATCATCGCCTTTACCGCTCTCGCCACCATGGGAATCGCCGTATACGCCTGGCGGAGTGTCCCGCAAAGTCGTGGGGTGGCTGTGATCGGTTTCGCTCTGATTGTCGCCGGAGCTGCCTCCAACGTGGTCGACCGAGCCCTCGACGGGAAGGTCACCGACTACTTCCACACCGGCTGGTGGCCCACCTTCAATCTTGCCGATACCTACCTCACCTGTGGATTCATCCTGGTCGTCGTGTCGCTGCTGGTCGAATCCTCGCGCGGGTCCGAACGTGAGATTCAGCGTCCGCAATCCGTGTGACCTGACTCGGAGCGAGGAGGGAGCCGGAGCGCTGTCAGCAGGGAAGCAGTCCATCTCTGCGAACTTCTGCGGTTCGAGGTGGCGAAACCACGACGCCCCCACTCGTCGAAAATTCGCGTGGTCCGCCTGTTTTCGGTCGAATGCGTTCGGATAGTTTGGTGTCTATGAAAATAAAGTTTGGCATGACAAACTTTGAGGTGTGACTCTCGTGACTGTCAGGAATGTCGATGCTTCGGTCGGGTGGCCATGAGCGCACCGTCGCGGCGACAATTGTTGATCGGTGGGGCGCTCGCCGGATCAGCCGGACTCATGATGAACGCAGGAAGAGTTGCGGGCGCATCGCCTACCGAGCATCCCGGAAACACCAACCCGAGTACCGCCGCACCTGACGGAGACGGCGGAGTCCGTCACGGCGGCACGAGCGGCGCGACCTTTCGGGCCGGTCAGCAGGTGAACCACACTGCCAACGGGTTTCATCCCACGGCACTGCTGCGGGACTTCGACTACGGGACGACCTCCGAATTGCCTGACGGTCGAACGCTACGCGAGTGGGAGATCTTCGCAGCCGACGAAGAGATCGAGGTAGCACCAGGAGTCTATTTTCCGGCGTGGACCTTCAACTCCCGCATTCCGGGTCCCGCGTTGAGATGCAGTGAGGGAGACCGGCTCCGAGTGAAGTTCGTCAACGGCTCCGCGCACCCACACACGATGCACTTTCACGGAATCCATCCCGCTGAAATGGACGGAATTCCCGGGGTGGGGCGGGGAATCATCGAGCCGGGCGAATCATTCACTTACGAATTCGATGCCATCCCTTTCGGATTGCATCTCTATCACTGCCACGTCAATCCACTGGCAGAGCACATCGCCCGCGGCATGTACGGCACGTTCATCGTCGATCCAGCTCAGGGGCGCCCTGCGGCCGACGAAATGGTGATGGTGATGCACGGCTACAACACCACATTCGACGGGCAAGGAAACCAGCTCTACGCCGTCAACGGCATCCCGTTCCATTACATGCACGAACCTGTACAGGTGAAACGAGACGAACTGGTTCGCATCTACCTGGTCAACATCCTCGAATACGACCCGATCAACAGCTTCCACCTACACGGAAACTTCTTCG
>NZ_LVCT01000355.1:0-24270 GCF_001647205.1 Rhodococcus sp. EPR-134 | reverse complement strand
TTCCCTACCTGGGCAAGTACATGTTCCACGCCCACAAAACCGAATTCGCAGATCTGGGCTGGATGGGATTCTTCGAGGTGACCGAATGACCGGCACCCCTGATCCTCCCTCTCCGACGAGCACTCATGAGAATTCCCTTGGCGCTGCGGGTTCCGCGCAGACAGGGTCCGCTCAAAGCGACGCATCGCGCACCGGCCTTTGGCTCCGAGGCGCCGCAGTGCTCGCGATCATCGTCATCGCCCTGACTGCGCTGGCAATGCTCGCAGGACAAAGTCTCCCCGAACGCACCGGCCCACCGATCGAGAACATCTCCGTCGAACGAACTGCCCTCGAACCAGGCCGAATCACGTTGACGCTACGCAACACCGGCCCCGACGCGGTGACCGTCGCGCAAGTTGCCGTGAACGACACATTCGTCGATTTGGTAGGAGCTGCAGATCCCATCGGCAGACTCGAGTCCCAGACGATCACCCTCGACTACCCGTGGATCACCGGACAGCCGTACCTCGTCTCGATGCTCACCTCCACAGGGTTGGTCATCGAACACGAAATTCCCGCTGCCGTAGCAACTCCCGCCCCGGGAGTGGCGTTCTTCGGCTTGATGGCTCTCTTGGGCACATACGTCGGAGTCATCCCGGTCCTGCTCGGGATGCTCTTGCTGCCTGTGATGCGGGGCGCCGGCGTCAGGGCAGTCAGATTCGTGCTGGCCGTCACGGTCGGTCTGCTCGCCTTTTTGATCTTCGACGGCACGAGCGAGGGGTTCAAACTGGCAGCAGCCTCGAGCGGAGCCTTCGGCGGCGGCACTCTCGTCGTTCTCGGCGCGGCGATCGCCTTCCTGACGCTCACGTGCATCGACCGATACCTGCGCGGAAGACGCCCAGCCGGTACGACAGGCGCATCCGAACTCAGACTGGCACTGATGATTTCCATCGGCATCGGATTGCACAATCTCGGAGAAGGCCTCGCGATCGGATCCGCGTATGCGGTAGGTGAGCTTGCGCTCGGCGCGTTCCTCGTTATCGGATTCACCCTGCACAACACAACAGAGGGGCTCGCGATCATCGCACCGTTGGCTCGGCGACGCACCCCCCTGCTGACCTTGTTGGGGTTGGGATTGATCGCGGGTGCGCCGGCAATCCTCGGTGCTGTTATCGGGGCGGGCGTCGACAACCGTGAAGTATCTGCGTTGCTGCTCGGAGTCGGCGTCGGGGCAATCATTCAAGTCGTCATCCAAATTGCACCGTCCCTGCGCACACAAGGCCGCTCGGACCTGGATCCGATGGTCCTCGTCGGCGTCGGCGTCGGAATACTCCTGATGTTTCTCACTGGTTTGGTGGTCCCCGCATGAGCACGATCGATCCATCCGACATCAAGGTCGGGCGCCGAACGGTCCTCCTCACAGCCTGCGCAACAACTTGTCTCGCCGTCGCCGGATGTAGCACCCAGAACAACAGCAAGGCACCCGGCGTAACCCTGGGCAGTGCCGAGGTTCCGATATCAGCGGTTCCTGTCGGCGGCGGAGTCATTCTGGCGGACGAGCAAGTCGTGATAACCCAGCCGCAGGAAGGCGTGTTCCAAGCCTTCTCTGCGGTATGTACCCACCAGGGATGCGTAGTCTCCGAGGTCAGCGATGGAACGATCAACTGCCCATGTCATGGCAGCCGATACTCCATCGTCGATGGCTCGGTCGTGCAAAGACCTGCTCAGAAGTCCCTAAACAGTTACCCCCTTTCTCTCACTGGGGACACGATCATCGTCAACTAACCGGAGAACGGCACTTCCGAACTGGAACAGCCATCTGCGAAGGTTGTCACGGAGCAGTGCGTTCGGCGGCGCCGAGGAAGTGAGAGATGTGTACTCTGCGCAACCCGAGTTTTCGGCGTACGGCCTATCGCATTGGGCCGTCATCGCTCTGTTTGTCGTGGGTTCTGTGTTTCTGATCTGGGCGGGACGTAGACAGACCGAGGTGCAAGCTCGCCACCTCAGCCGCGTCCTCGGCGGAATACTGGCGGTGATATACGGCTCGGCGGTGCTCTACTCGCTGTCCTCGCCCACGCTAGGAGGATCCGTACCCTTACAACTCACCGATCTCGCGACAGTGTCCGCGATCTACGCATTGTGGTCGCACCGACATTGGCCGTTCGCCCTCACCTACTACTGGGGGCTTGTATTGAGTACGCAGGCGTTGATTTCACCGGCTCTGGCCGGGCCAGACTTCCCCGGTTACGAGTTTCTTGCCTTCTGGGCGATTCACCTGTTTGTCGTCTGGGCCGCGATCTATCTCACGTGGGGCCGGAGAATGCGACCTACATGGCGCAGCTACCGCCTCGCGGTGCTGGTCACGCTCACATGGGCGATAGTCACTTTCATCTTCAATCGCGTCGCCGATACCAACTACGGCTTTCTCAACGCCAAACCTTCCACCGCATCGCTGCTGGATCTGATGGGTCCGTGGCCGGTGTATCTGTTTTCTGGGATGACCATCGTATTCGTCATCTGGGCTCTGATGACGTGGCCGTGGGAGAGAGACGGGAGTCTCGACAAGGATGCCGCGGATCAACCTATGGGCTAGCCCGCCCTCGCTCGACCTTCGCACCCCTGACACTGGACTGCTTTCACAACAACAATCTGCACAGAGTCCCGCCCAACAGAACTGCCAGGCAGCCCAGTGGCAGGCCAACGAGAGCGGCAGATGTGATTGCTCAACCGGTCTGTGGATCCGGTGGGCGGCGCACGCTCCGATCGGCGACTCGCGGCGCCTCGGAGTTTCACCCACGCGAGTTCGTCGGCACGTGCTTGATCCCATCGTCGACACCTATAACGAGAGTCGTCTGTCGACATACCGCATATTATTCACTATTTCCTGTATTCATAATTTTCTGTATTATGGTTGATATGGATACCTTGCTGCATCGGGACGCACTGTCAAGATTCGGATACGCCCTCTCGGACTCGACGAGAACCCAGGTACTGCTCAGCCTGCGGGAGACCCCGGGGTATCCGTCGGACCTCGCCGACCAGATCGGGGTCTCGCGTCAGATTCTCTCGAATCACCTCGCTTGCCTGCGCGGATGCGGACTCGTCGTCGCCGTCCCCGAGGGCCGCCGAACGCGCTACGAGCTGGCCGATCCACGGATCGGGGACACCCTCGGCCAGCTGATGGACCTCGTCCTCGCCGTCGACCCCACTCTGTGCCCGAAATCGGATGCCGAAGGCTGCTGCTGACCGTGTCACGAATAGGGAGAACCGCCATGTCTACGCCGACCACCGCAGTTCGCGCACTGTACGAGCGTGAAATGTCCTCCGCGCACTGTCAATGGCCACGAAGTTCTCCCCGTAGGCGGCCAGTAGTTCTCCCCGCTGGTGGCCACGGGTTCTCCCCGGTGGCGGCCAGTTGTTTTTCCCCACCCGCTTTCTGATTTGGGTTAGCTGAAGGGCTTCACCCCCTTGCCGGTGGTGGCTTCGGTGAGGCGGAAGGAGTCGCCGTCGGTGACGACGACGTGCGCATGGTGCAGGAGCCGGTCAACGGTGGCGGTGGCCAATGTTTTGGGCATGATCTCGTCGAAGCCGGAGGGGTGCAGGTTGCTCGAGACGGCAATCGCTCGGCGTTCGTAGGCAGCGTCGACGAGGCGATAGAATCCTTCGGCGGCGTCTTCAGAGACCGGGAGCAGACCGATGTCGTCGACGATGATCAGGTCGGAGCGGATGATCCTCGTCAGGGCTCGGGCGATGGAGTCGTCGGCACGGTGCCGGCGGACCAGGGCACCGAGGTCTTCGATGGTGAACCAAGACACCGCCAGCCCAGCTTCGACTGCGGCCTGCCCGAGTGCCTCGGTGAAGTGAGACTTGCCAGTTCCCGAAGGCCCGCAGACGCAGAAACATTCACGCCGCCCGACCCACTCCAGGGTGCGGAGCGCGTCCTGGGTGGCGCGGGGAATCGACGATTTCGTTTCGTCCCAGTCGCCGAAGGTCTTGCCGGTAGGGAAACCCGCGCGTTTGCGGCGAGTGTGCAGGTTCGCCCGGTCCCGGCCGGCGGCTTCCTCAGCGAGGAGAACCCGCACGACTTCGGCGGGGTCCCAGCGTTGGGCTTTCGCGGTCGGGATGATATCGCTCAAGGACCTGCGGATATGGGGCAGTTTCAGGCGTTTAGTCAGGTCGATCGCCTCGGCCAACGGGTCGCCGTTAGCGCTGGTAACAGTGCGCAAAGGGGTGCTCATCAGGCGTCATCGCTTTCATCGTCAGTAGTGGCTGGGCTGGCCGGCGCTGGTGTCTGGCCGAAGGTGGACCAGGCGGCGGTGCCCGGTTGCAGAGTGTGGTTCTCGCTGCGACGGACCGGATCAGCGTGTTCGTGGGTGACTTGGTAGTCGAGGATCGAGATCAGGTCCCGATCGGCGAACCGGCCGGTCATCGCCGCCGTCCCCAACGCTCTGTCGACTGCGTCCGGGGAGTGCAGCTTCGAAAGGTCCACGGCCTCGGCCATCTTCGCCCTGATGCGGCGCGCTCCCGCGGCGGCAGCCTCGACCAGCCAGCTGTTGGCACCCTGGCCCAACTGTAGGAAGGCGAGCTCGGCGGCGGTACGAGGCTTGGGCACCCGGTCGGCGGCGTCGCGGTCTGGGCGGGGTGGGTAGTGGTCGTTGTCGAGGACCGGTGAACCGGGTTGGCCGCGGCGGTGCCGCGCGACTTCGACTGCACCGCCATCATTGTCGACGGCGGTCACGATCAGCTCCTCACCATGGAAGCGGGCCCAGACCCGAGTGTCGATCAACGTGTGCGGCACCGAATACCGCACCCCTTCCACCTAGATCGTCGACTCCCAGTTCACCCGCCGGGTGGTGCCGAACACCGCGGTGAACGGAGATTTCGGCAGCGGATGCAGCCGCTGCAACTCTTCGGCCAGCCGCTCGACCGGCCGCCGCCGAGTAGAGCTGTGGACGCGGGTGTTGACGTCGGTGCAGAACTGCCGGCAAGCCGACTCGAGCTCACCGAAAGAGTGATACTGCTCGCGCAGGTTCACCTCCTTCGGCAACAGGTCGGCTTTGGCGATCCGCACCGTCGCCTCACTTTCTCCCTTCGACTCCGGATCAGCAGGTAAACACGTCCGCAGCGTCGTGCCGTAATGCCGTGCCACCTCCACGATCTCCGGATTGCGGACCGCGATCCCGGCCACGTGATCGATCGTCGCGGTCTTCTCGTTGTCGGTGAGGACATAGACCGGAACCCCGCCCAAGCGGCGGAATGTCGCATCCAAACACGCCGCCACCGTCGGCAATGTCTTGTCCCAGATCGGGATCACCACCCGAAATCGCGACCACGCCAACCATGTGCAGAACAACGTCGTCTTCCGGCCGGAAATCGTTGGCCCGTCACCGAAGTCGTACTGTAACCACAGCCCAGGTTCGGTTACCCACGGCCGATACACTCGCCGCCGACCAGCCCGACACTGGGCCTTCGCCTCCGCGACCGTCCGGCGCGTGGTCCGCTCACCGCCGGTGAACCCGAGCGCGACGATCCGTTCGTGGATGACATCCGCGCGGACCTTGCCCTGCGAGCGGACCACCAACTCCTCGATCTTCGGCAGAAAGTCGTCGATCGCCCGCGCTCGATGCCGCCGGCGGTCCGGCGGCTGCCCCGCAGCGCGCATCTGCACATACCGGGCCACCGTGTGGTGATCACACCCAGCCAGCTCCGCCGCCGCCCGATAACTACCCGTGAGGTCGTACGCCTCCAAAATTTCCATGATCTCCCTGCTCGATTTCATCCACCCAGCGTTGCCGGGACCGAATCTGACTCACAGCAGGTGGGGAACTATCTGGCCGTACGCGGGGAGAAACCATGGCCACAAAATGCGCCATAAATGGCCGCCAGTGGGGAGCTTACGATGGCCGTCGACAGCGGGCCATGCACGCCGCGGGGGGGCAGCGCGCACCGGCGATACTACGCCGCGCCGCAGGTCCCATGGCCGGGGGTGAACGTCTGACCGGCAATGGCGTCGGGGTGAGGCGCGTGAGTCACTGCACCTGGACTGGCTGTTTGAGAAAGCGTGTGGTCGCGGAATGCGCAATCACCGCTGACGAAAGATGCGTTCGGGCCGCATCAGGAGCTTTTCCTTGTCGCGAAGGTGCTCTGCCATCTCGACGACGAGCCCTGTGGATGCGTCAGAAAGCTCGACTACGCGAAGCAACAGACGCCGCAACGATGCGTTTGTCAGTCCTGCGAGCAGGGTCGAATCCGGGACGCCCGGTTCGTTGGCGGGAGGGAAGAAGAACTCTTCGTCCACGTTGAAGAAGTCGGCGAGCAACGAGACCAACTCCGCCGACGGATTGGTGCGGATGCCTCCGCGTAATTGAGAAATATGGGCCCACGAGAGGCTGTGGCCCCGGGCAATGACGGCATCAGCAAGCTGAGCTTGGGTGATCGGTCGACCCGATCGGGCCGAGGACTCGAACAACATATTCAGCCCAGACATCGCAGGACGAGGCTGACGTTCACTATCGGCAGAACTGCCGGGGTTAGCCGCACCGGGCCGTTGTCGTGCCGGCCCCGCCGCGAGCCAGCCACGTCGTCGGTAGCCTAAACCCCTGGGCTGGCCATGTGCTTAGTCGATGAGGGACTGCCCACATCACCAGCCCCTCAAAACCTCAGATATGTCCACTCACCTGATTACCAACTCGCCTTCACGAGAATGCCGATACAAGAGCAGGCTCACCCGTGGGAAGCACTACCGATGCAGGACGTACGGCGGGCCATAATTTACCCGGAGCTCGTTGCGGAACTTACCCGGCTCGAACGCAGAACCAGCGCAGCCGGCTCGACGAAATCAGATGGACATCGTCTACGACGCGCTCGACTGTCGACAATCTGTGTGCGTTTGTAGCGCCAAAGATGGCGGTAGCCGGTTGAGGCCGAGCTTGTGGGGATGCGCCAGACACCCGACGGGCTGCTGGTGACGTCGTGGTAGCGCGAGGTACATCGAGATTCTTTGTGGCCCGAAGTGGTACTGCTGGCGAAGCTAGAGGATCTTCTCGATCGCCTGCGGGTCGGTTTTGGTGGGCTGATGGTGCGGCAAGCTCGTCCGGTCGTTCAGCCCCTTCCACTCCTTCTCGTCGAACCGTCTCCGCCACACGTAGCAGCACTGCCGACTGGTGCCGTAGTAGCACGGCCGGCTGATGCCGTAGTAGCGGCAGGTAGCGGCGACGTTGCCACTGACTTCGCCGACGTGACGCAGCACAGCGAGTTCGTGTTTTGCTCGACGTTCGAGCCCTCGTGGTGGCGTGGGAATCTCTCTCTCATCGGAAGACCCAACTGTCAATGACCTCCATCAGTTTTAGATTTAGTCGAGACCTCCAGACTCGAAGTGGGTGTGCGCGGAACCGGGGTGTCTCGCGCCTCATCGGGCGAGACTGGGCGAAGCGATGCACCGCGCATACCGGGGGTAGCGGTAGGTGCCGTTCACGGGCTGTGACCGTGGCGGTTACATCATTAGACCTGGCGGTGCGGGTACGTCTCCTGCGGTCTGATCTGCCGTGTCTACCGGATTTTTTCACCACGCTGCGGAGAGAGGTTGTTCATCGGGTCCGTGTCCGGGTATTGACGTAGTCGAGGTCCCCTCCGTAGTAGTCGAGCACACGGTGATCCATGATGCGTCGCCAGACGGGCGGTATCCAGGCGCACACGATCATCACCGCGTAGCCGGCCGGCAGTTGCGGTGCGGTGGGGGCACTGCGCAACGACTGGTACCGCAGGCGCGGATTCGCGTGATGGTCACTGTGACGTTGCAGTTGATACAAGAACAGGTTGGAGACGAGGTGATCACTGTTCCAACTGTCTTCGGGGCGGGCCTTGATGAAACGTCCGTCCTCGCGGCGAGCCCGCAGGAGCCCGTAATGTTCCAGGTAGTTCGCGGCCTCGAGGAATGAGATCCCCGCGAATGCTTGCAGCAGTAGCCACGGGAAGATCTGCCATCCGAACACCGCGATCAATATCGCGAACATGCCGACGCTGAACGCCCATGCCTGCACAATGTTGTTCCCGCCGCTCCATACCGGTTTCCCCCGGCGGCGCAGGCGCGCTGTTTCGATCCGCCATCCCGATCGCAGTCCTCCCAGCACGCTGCGAGGGAGGAACATCCAAAACGATTCCCCGAACCGGGCACTGGCCGGGTCCTGCGGCGTCGCCACTCGGAGGTGGTGACCGTGATTGTGCTCGACGTAGAAGTGCCCGTACAACGATTGGGCCAGGACCATTTTCGCCAACCACCGCTCGACGCGCTCGCTCTTGTGGCCGAGTTCGTGGGCGGCGTTGATTCCGACCCCTGCGACGACCCCGACGGTCATCGCGAGAGCGATTTTCTCTCCCGTCGCCATCGGGGCATGAACCCAGCACCAGCATGCGAACACCAATCCCGCGTACTGCAACGGGAGATACAGGTACGTGCACCACCGGTAGTACCGATCTTCCTGCAACGCTGCGATAGCGCGTTCGGGCGGGCTGTGACCGTCGTGGCCGACGATCAGGTCGACGATCGGGATGACGAGCACCAGAATCCATGCTCCGGTGGCCCAGAACAGTCCCAGGTGAAGGTGCTCGACAAGCAGCCAGGACAGAAACGGGCTCAGCGGGATCAGCAATCCCAACGGCCACCAGTACCGCTTTCGGTCCCTCCACTGCGGAGGTGTCGGCGCCGCGGAGTCCTCACCGTCGACGGGTGTCATCGAGATGGCCCGAACGTGGATAGATGTGTCATCGAGATGGTCCGAACGTGGATAGATGAAACAAAATCGTCGCTCTCTGATCGTTAGTTCAACATACGACCTGTGTATCCGATTTCGGTGCAGGAAGTTACACACCTCAGACAAGGTGCGTGGCAAGGTCCGGCCCGGAGTTGCTCACCCCTCCTCGTTCGTGGCGCAGTTACCGCGACCAGTCCACGAATTGCGAGCTCACCCAATACCGGCGGTGAGGTCCGAACGGTGTCGATGGCACGGTCGAGGCTGCGAGTAGACAGAAAGGGGGAACATTGACCAGCCGAATGGCTGCGCCAGTGGCGACTTGAAAGGGAGTGTGCGCAAAGCTGCCGGTCCCCCGAGCGCCTCCTCGGCCAGGGCGGTCGTCAGCGAGTCCGTGGGCGTGGTGTGCGAGGTGATGAGTCGGTCTGGTCGCTGTCGAGGACTGTCAAGAGAATCATCCAGCTAGTGCGGCGTGGGATAAATAATTAGACAGTTGGATTTGCGATACTTGCTTGTATGCGAGTTGCGCCTTTGGTTTTACGGGACGGGGATCTCGATCGTGTGACGGCATTGATGCGGTCCAGATCGGTGCGGGCCGGTATCGCGCAACGTGCTCGGATCATCGTGCTCGCATCCGAAGGCGAATCGAACACGCGGATCGCGGAATTGGTGGGCGTGACCCGACAGACCGTGATCACCTGGCGGGCACGCTACGACGAAGCCGGGATGAACGGACTGGTCGACGAGCCGCGCTCGGGGCGGCCACGCATGATCGATCACCGCCAGATCGTGTCGGAAACGTTGATGCCGCCGCCGAAGAAGCTCGGCGTCACCCATTGGAGGACACGTTTGCTGGCAAATCGATTGAAGATCAGCAACAGCACTGTCGCGGAAGCATGGCGCGAGTACGGTGTGCAGCCTTGGCGCAGTGAGACATTCAAGTTTTCTACCGATCCGGAGTTGGTTGCGAAGGTCACCGACATCGTCGGCTTGTACTTGGAGCCGCCGGAGAACGCGATCGTGCTCTGCGTGGACGAGAAATCGCAGATCCAAGCCTTGGATCGGACGGCGCCGACGTTGCCGATGCAGATCGGGATCCCCGAACGGCAGACTCACGACTACGTCCGTAATGGCACGACCACCTTGTTCGCGGCATTGGAGATCGCGACCGGACAGGTGACCGGGATCTGCCGGCCCCGGCACCGCCACCAGGAGTTTCTCGTGTTCCTCAAACATGTGGCGCGGGCGTACCCGAAGCAGGAACTGCATTTGGTGATGGACAACTACGCCACACACAAAAAGCAGGAAGTGCGGGAATGGCTGGCGTCGAACCCGCGAATCCACGTCCATTTCACCCCTACCTCGGCGTCGTGGATGAACCTCGTCGAAGTGTGGTTCGGCATCATCGAACGCCAAGCCATCCACCGCGGCACCTTCCGCAATGTTCGCGAGCTCACCGCCAAGATTCGGGACTTCATCAACGGGTGGAACCCACGAGCGCAGCCATTCATCTGGACGAAAACCGCCGAGCAGATACTCGCGAAAGCCGACCGTCGAAAAACTTCAAGAACACCGCACTAGCCGCCGAATCGGACATTTTTCGCGATTTTCCGAGCCCCGACCGAAACGCTTTCCGGGACTTCTCCTCGTACTCGTCTATCGGAGTTGATTAGACCATGCCGTTGTCGATGGTTGACAAAATTATCCGACTTTCCCTGATGTCTTTCCCACATCCTCTTGGTGTGGGACAATTTTACCCGGCACTTTCAACGTACAACGTCGAACAGCCCTTCTCGCTTGGCGACTTTCGAGACGCAGTCAGTTATTACTTCGACGAGAATCCATTCTTTTCGAAGTGCTATCTGATCGAGCGACAATTCGAGAGTCCGGAAGAATTCCCGATCTCGTCCTTTCAAGAGATCGTGTTCGACGAGTACCCCAATTACTACGACGGCTTCCTGTTGATGTCCGTCACCTACAAGTCGAACCCCGATATTCAGGGCATTTTTACAGTCTTTCCCATGTCGATGCACGACGGCTACAGGTGTTTCCGCTTCCATCAAGCGTTGATGGCCACGATGATGGCGGGCAAGGACCATTTCCGCATTGCAGAGTCGATAGCCGAAATTCAGTTACAGACCGCTGACCTGGACCAATATCTCCCGGCGAGGAAGCCGTTCATTGATGATGATGAATCCTCGCGAATCATGCCCTGGAAGCTTCGAGAGACCGTCGAACCGGCCCGCAAGATCGGTGCACATCTCGACATGGTCAAAGCAGAATTTCTCAACCGCGCCAGTGAAAACCTTATGGTAATGAAGAACGCCTCGTATGCGTCGAGCCTCCTCTTCGGAAATCATCTCCTGTTCCTGTTCGTTCCGCGCGAGGTCGTTTCTCGCTGCAGTGGAGATCAGATTCGCGACTACTACAAGGAGCTGGCAGTCGAAGCTGAGAAAGCAGTGGCACAGTTGGAAACCCCAGAGGACTTTGCAAGAGCAGGGGCGGCGTGGTTGCCAGGATTTGCTGCGTACCCCCGTCGATTCGGCGTCAACAACTACGGCGACGTCTCACAATATGACGGGTCGGACTCCGGTTCGGAAAGCGGAATCCTCGTGCAGTATCAGTGGCACATGCCATACATGATCTCGGGTGCAGCGGCCACCGAAGGGTCGGGAATGCACATGACCATCACCATCAACGATAAGGCGTTCAATTTCCTAACAGAGCGGCGGTAAGAACGATGAAGCCGTCACATCGTCTTGTAAGTAAGAATTGCCTCTCGTAGCTGATGGACACGTTGCTCAGAGCGAGAACCCTCGTGCAGGGGTCGACGATGCTGACCGAGCGTGCACTGGGATCGTTTTAGGACGCTAACTCGAAATACCCTCGACGGCAGCTGGTAATTCCGTCGCGTCCTTGTCGGAGTGTGAACAGATTCTGCGTGCAGGGTGAGCTGTGATGTCAATACCCTAACTCGGGAGTAGCCATGAAGATGGTCAAATTTTTTGCCAGGATATACCTGCGGAAGACAGAACTTGAAGCATACAAAAAGTTCTACATGGCACTCCAAGGAGTGGACCGCCCACATCACGAATTTTACTACGAGGCGTTTAGGCTCGACCTGGTAGCGATCGGAAACATTATGCTGATCGCGGGAGATAAAGCCGATACTGAACAGTTCGAGGCTACCAAGTTAACCTGGGTGGTGGAGGAACTGGACGCTGTGCGCGCATATTTGATCCAGGCTGGGGTCAAGATTATTAACGATGTCAAGGCGGTTCCTTCAGGACACAACATGCGGGCCATGCTTCCGGATGGAACAATCGCCGAATACGTCGAACATAACGATGACTTCAAGCAGATGATGGCTGGAAACGCCTACGACTGAAAACCCGGATCGATCACGCTAATCCCTTCGATGCGATGGTGAGCGCCGACCCTTGGCGGTGCTTCAGTATCACTGCCCAGCCATCCATCCCGCGCACTCGCCGATAAGTCGCTGGTAGAGCCGAGCCGCCGTTGAATAGGACCCCACACATGACCACCGCAGCCAGCCTCGACTCGTGGCATCCCATTTTGGACGACCAGCGCACGATCAGCGTGAGCCCGCTGCGCTCGCCCGCCGAGGTCCGCCAAGTAAACCCGCTGACCAACGCGCTCGCAGACACTGTCCGCCTAGGTCGCAAGGCCACCGTCGACGCGCTGAATGGTGACCACGACCGTCTCATGGTGATCGTCGGCCCGTGCTCAGTTCACGACCCGGTGGCCGCGCTTGAGTACGCCCGCAAGCTCGCCGAGAAGGCCGCCGAGCTGGGCGATTGGCTGCACTTGGTGATGCGCGTGTATTTCGAGAAGCCCCGCACCACACTTGGTTGGAAGGGTCTGATCAACGACCCGCATCTGGACGGCTCGTTCGATGTGAACACCGGCCTCGGCCTCGGCCGCAAGGTTCTGGTCGAGATCACCGCGCTCGGTCTGCCCGTCGCGTGTGAATTCCTCGACCCGATCACCCCGCAATACATCGCTGACCTGGTCTCCTATGGCGCGATCGGGGCGCGAACAGCCGCCAGCCAGGTCCACCGGCAGCTCTCAAGTGGACTGTCGATGCCAGTCGGGATCAAGAACGGCACCGACGGTGACGTGCAGGTCGCGGTTGACGGTGTGCACGCCGCCGCCGCCAGCCACGTCTTCCCCGGCACCGACCTCGACGGCCGCTCCGCGCTGATTCGAACCTCCGGCAACCCTGACTGCCATGTCATCCTGCGCGGCGGCAGCAACGGCACCAACTATGACGAGGCCTCGGTCGCCGAGGCGAAGGCGCGCTTGGAAAAGTCATCGCTGGCCCCGCGTGTCGTCGTCGACGCCAGCCACGGAAACAGCAACAAAGACCACAACCGGCAGGTTGACGTAGTCGACGACATCGCCACCCGCATCGCCGCGGGTGAGCGAGGGGTGGTCGGCCTGATGCTTGAGTCGTTCCTAGTCGCCGGTCGCCAGGACCTGACCCTGGGTAAGTCAGACAAGCTAGCCTACGGCCAATCGATCAGCGACGCCTGCATCGACTGGGCCACCACCGAAACCCAGCTCGATCGCCTCGCTGCGGCAGTCGAGGCTCGTCGCGGCCGACAACCGACGAGCCCGCCTACCATTGCGGCTGCGCATTCGGATCCAACGCCGAAGCTCAGCGACAAAACTCATTCTGGCCGAAGTGTTGTTGATCGAACGTCGATCTAACCAAACTGAGTGCATGGCAACGACATTCAGAGGCATACACTCGATTGTGACAGTTAGGGCTCAGTGACGACAGCAGCCGTGCAGAATTCACCGGCCCCCCACACCTGGATGTTCGCCGGAGCCCCAGGCAGGCCAGCACTCCGCCGGCCAGGAAGCTTGAATGAACACCACCGACACAGGGTTCGCAACGTAGTCCGGTAATGGCTACTGTCCTGCGGTAACTTATTGCCCAGCAGGATATTTGAGTGAACGGACGCGAACGATCAGTGAGCATGAAGCTCCTACAACCAACCTCGGAGCATTCGTGTCCGCGCAACAAATCTGCCCTGGTGCCGTCGATGCCACCGAGTCGGGCAGTCTTAGTCTGACCTTACGATGATCATCGAGTAAAGGAGAGTCGTGACCCAGGCTCGGGAAACACTAGGCGCCAAACTCAATGGAACACAACCACAGTCGAATGCGTCCCCGGGCGAAACCACTCACGAGTGGTTTCCTCGGCGCCATCACATGTTGCCGGTGATCCTGGTCGCGATGTTCATGGCGCAGTTCGACCTATATGTGGTCAATGTTGCATTGCCAGTCTTGCAGCATGATCTGAATGCGAGCGACGCGGCGCTGCAGTTGATCGTCAGCGGGTACGCATTTACCTACGCCGCCGGACTCATCACCGGCGGCCGGCTGGGCGACATCATCGGACACCGTCGAATGTTTGTCATTGGCATGGCAAGTTTCGGTGTCGCGTCGCTACTGTGCGGTGTGAGCACTTCAGGGGCCATGCTCGTTTGGTTCCGTCTCTTACAGGGCGTGACTGCGGCTGCGATGATGCCACAGGTACTGGCGTTGATCACCTCGTCCTTCCCGCCAGCCGAGCGGCCGAAGGCGCTGTCCTGGTTCGGGTTCACAATCGGAGTAGGCGCGGTTGCCGGGCAGGTCATCGGCGGGATGCTTCTACAAGCGAATATCGCCGGTCTTGGGTGGCGAGTCATTTTCTTCGTCAACGTCCCAATCGCGATCGTCACGGTGGCGCTCGCACTGCGGAGCTTGCCGCTACACGAGAGCAGTAGGCGCGCTCGACTCGACATTCCGGGTGCCGTGGGTGTGACCGCCAGTCTGGGGCTGCTGCTGTTCCCGCTGATCGTCGGTCGTTCGCAGGGCTGGCCGTGGTGGTCTTGGGCGATGCTGATCGGGTCGGTCCCGGTTATGGTTGCCGCCCTCGCGTGGGAGCAGCGGCTCCAGCACTCCGGCGGAACACCAATCTTGTCGCTTCAACTGTTCGCCGAGAAGGCATTCAACCTCGGGTTGTTCCTCTCAGTCGTCCTGCTTTCTGCCTTCTTCAGCTTCATCTTCTGTGTGACCCTGGTTTTACAGGACGGGATCGGTCTGGACCCCTTACATGCCGGTTTGACGTTTGGGCCGCTTGGTATTGGCTTCGCTGCTGCATCCATCGTTGCCCGACCGTATGTACAGAAATACGGTGCAGGTGCCATAGTCGTCGGCACCGTACTCGTCATCGTCGCATTCGCGACGGTGATCGTTCTCGCTAGTGCACGGTTGGAGAGTCTGACCGCCGTGGAGCTTGCGATTCCGATGATGTTTGTCGGAATCGGGAACGGGATTGCGGTCCCGACAGTGACTGGGCAGGTGCTCGCCCGGATCCGCCCGACTTACGCGGGCGCGGCTTCCGGTGTCCTCACCACCGTCCAGCAGTTCTCCAGCACGATCGGAATCGCTGGCATCGGTGGCGTGTTCTTTGCCGTACTCGGTTCCCGAGGGCAACCCGCCGACTACGCGTCTTCGCTGGTTGCCTCCAGTATCTGCAGCCTTGTGCTCGTCGCGGTCGCGGCGCTGCTTTCGCTGTGGTTGGTGCGGGTCACACGTTCTGCAACGGTCTGAGGGCATTCCGTTCGGCCGCCGCGCTCGGTTCGATGTGCGAGTAGTCCGGAACTCACCGTTACGTTCGCCGGTCGACGGCAGCAGCGCATTAGAGGTTCATTCGGCGATAGTCTGCTGCAGATGGTCGATCTGAGTTCTTGCTTGGCCGACGGCCCGCACAGCCGGCAGTTGTCACTGCCGAGCTACTCGGGCGGCACACGGGCCTAAGAAGATCATGAACATAGTTCTGTCGTAAGACATGGTGTCACTCGACAACGGTACGGAAAATCTAGTTGTCGTACTGTTTGCCCAGCTCAGTGGATCTATCGCGAGCGGTCTCGATCGCCGCAAATAGGGCGGCACGGACTCCGTGATTTTCCAACTCACGAATTGCGCTGATCGTCGTCCCTGCGGGCGAAGTGACCGCTTCCCGCAAAATGATCGGATGCTCTCCCGACTCGTCGAGCATCTTCGCTGATCCCACAGCCGACTGAATGATCAGCTTTTTGGCGACTCCTCGCGGCAGACCGAGCAGGATGCCGGCGTCGATCATAGCCTCGACGAGGTAGAAAAAGTACGCCGGCCCTGACCCGGAAAGCGCCGTGACGGCGTCGAGTTGTGGCTCGGCTAGCTCTATAACTTCGCCGACGTACTCGAACATCGTCTTGACGGTGGCTACATGTTCGGCGGTGGCGTGCTGGCCGACGGCAACAACGCTCATCGCCTCGCCGACCATCATCAGGGTGTTCGGCATGACCCGGACGACTGGCACGTCGCCAAGGCGTCGTTCAAACAGCGCTGTCGGCAGGCCGGCGCACACGGTCACCACCAGTTTGTGGGCTGCCATCCCGGCGCTCAGCTCTTCGAGCATCGCGTCGATGTCTTGCGGTTTCACGGACACGACCAGCATGGCATGACCCCCGTGAAGTGACCCGCAAGTTATGAGAATCCTTCCGCCCTGATCAAGGGCATGAAAGGCTTCATCTCATGGCTGGACGCAAACGGCACACACCCGAACAGATCATCCGCAAACTGCGCCACGGCGACGAACTCGCCGCCACAGGCGCCGACGTCGAGGAAATCGCCCGACAACTCGACGTCTCGGTGCCGACGCTCTACAACTGGCGCAAGCAGTACGGCGGTATGAAAGCCGACGACGCCAAAGAGTTCAAGGAACTCAAGAACGAGAACGCCCTGCTCAAGAAGCTCCTCGCCGAAGCCGAGCTCGAAAAGGCTGCCCTCAAGGAGATTGCTCGGGGAAAATTCTGAGCCCGACCGCCAAACGAAACGCCGTGATGATGCTCCAGGAAACAATGGGGCTCTCGCAGCGTTTCGCCTGCAGAATCGTCGGGCAACCGCGATCGACCCAACGGAAAGAGCCTGCGAGAAACACCCCGGACGATCCGGATGCCGATCTGCGGAAGTGGTTGCGGGACTGGGCCAAAGTCAACCAGCGAAAAGGGTTCCGGCGGGCATGGGCGGACTTGCGTGCCGCGGGCTGGGTGATTAACAAGAAGAAGGTTCAGCGACTCTGGCGCGAGGAAGGACTGCGGGTGAACGTCCGCAAGATACGTAAACGGGCCGGCGCCTCGACTACTCCGATCACCGAGGCAGATGCACCGAAGGTTGTGTGGGCGATCGACTTTCAGTTCGACTCGACAACCGAGGGCCGGCAGTTCAAGATCGCGTCGATGGTCGACGAACACACCCGCCAGTCCGTACTGAACATTGTCGAGCGATCCATCCCGGCAGAGGACCTCGTCGCAGCGTTGAAGAAGGCGTTCGCGCTCTGGGGCGGCCCACCGCAGGTCCTGCGGTGCGACAACGGGCCCGAGTTCATCTCCGAGGCGCTGAGGACGTTCTGCGAGGATCAGGTCGGTATCGGCTACGTTCCACCTGGTCAGCCGTGGAAAAACGGCTACATCGAGTCCTTCAACAACCGTGTCCGTGACGAATGCCTGAACATGAACGAATTCCACAGCCTCCTCGAAGCTCGGGTGGTCATCGAGGACTGGAAGGAGGACTACAACAACCGGCACCGTCATTCATCGCTGGCGTATCGAACTCCAAATGAGTACGCTGCCAGCTGTATTCACACGCATTGATTCTCTGATAGCGAGTGGCTCACCAAATGGGGTCCTGCCAAGCACGTCCGCTTGATCGACGGCTACCCACGTCTCGACGGATTTCACGCCGTACTCGTCGGTCAGCTGCAGCGCACGGTCGGCGCGACGCGCAGTAAACAGGAGCTCTTCGGGCTTGTGCCCACCGCGCAGTAGACCCGCTATAAGGGCCTCCCCGATCTTTCCCGCGCCCAGTACCGCTATCACCATTCCATCGAGCGTGTATTCCGCTTCGACGAGACGCGGATCGTTACACCCCTCAGGGGATTCGGAACCTGTTGTCTTACTTCCGCTATCGAGATCTAGATCAGATGTGGTCATGTATGCCCTCTCGTCTGTTTCAGCTCCGCGCATCCAAGGTCCCGAAGCCATCTAGGTGTTGTGATGCTAGTTCGGCGAGTCCGCGGGCGATTGCTTCGCCTCCGGTGATCTCGCTGGTGAGGAGGTGATGAGTGTGCCGTGCGGGTCCGACACGGATTGCAGTTTTGAGGGGTCAGAACAGGGCGTTTTGCGCGTCGTGGGCTGCTGTGTCGGTGCGTTTCTCGTAGGCGGCCGCGAGGGTTTGCGCTGTTGCCTGGCTGCATCCCATTTCGATGCCGATGTCTTCCCAGCTGGCTCCCTGGTCGTGCAGTTGCCAGGCGTCGTGTTCGTCGTCGCTCATCATTGGCGTTCACCTTTCACTGAGGGTGTGTGGCGGAGTTTGCAGGCTGCGATGAGGTAGTGAAATGCCAACGCGATCAACCCTGTTCCGGCGAGTACCGCGAGGACGGGGCCGTCGGTGGTGCCGGTGATGGCGACGGTCAGGACGAATACTGCTAGCGCCAGGTAGAGGAGTCCGAGGGCGATGTTGGCGATGAAGTGTGTTGATCTGCCGCGGTGTTTCAGCTGCGACTGGGTGTCGGTCATGGTCGGCCTTCGCGGATGGCGGCGAGGCGTTGGGAGGCTGCGCGGCGTTCGCGGCCGATGCTGAGCAGGTGCTCGAACAGTTGGTCTTCGGGGAGTTCTTCGGCGGCTTGGGCGAGGGATCGTGCTGCTTCGCGGAATCCGCGCCGGTAGGCCTGGGTGAGGACTGCGGCGATGTTGTGCTCAAGTTCGACAAAGGGGACGCCGATGGTGGTGATGTCGGTGAGTGCTTTGGTGAGCTGTTTCCCGAGGTGCCCGCTGGTGCGGCCTTCCTGCTGCAAGGTGGTGAAGACGTGGGCACTGTTGTGAGGTTTGCCGGCCTCGACGAGTTCAGAGATGGCGGTGAACAGTGCCGCGTTCACAGGCCGGTAGAAGTCTGCGCTGGTCAAGGCTGCGACGGCACGTTTCGCGCTCTCGGCCGGCGCCCAGAGCAGCGAGCACAGGAGTTGAGCTTCGACGTCGAGGGCGGTGCTGTACTCGTCGATCTCGGCTTCGTTGTCGGTGAGGTCGTCGAAGTCAGGGGCGGTGGCCAGTGAGAGTGTCACGTCGGGGTCCTTGCTGTCGCCGGTGGGCATGGAAGGTCAGGGTCGCGGTGAGGTGAGTTGCCGGTGGCTGCGCAGGATCTCGGCGGCCGCGCGGAGGTTGCGGGCAGCCTCGGCGAGATGAGTTGCGATGTCCTGGTCATGGGCGGAAACATCTCCGGCGGTGTCCGTGCCGGGGGCGGTGTAGAGGGTGTGCAGTTCTTCGCGTGCATCACTGATTCCGGCGAGGGAGTCGTCGAGAGCTGCGAGCATGGTGCGGAGTTTGCGGTCGACGGATTCGCTGTCGCGGCGGAGCTCGGCGTCGAGTGCGCGGTCGACGAAGTCTGCGTCGGGAGTGAAGGTGAATGCTGCTGCGGTCATGGCGTCCTCGCTTCGCTGGTGAAAGTGCGTGGTCAGGCGGCCGTGACTGGTGGAGTGTCGGTATTCCAACCGTGCACTATTCGTTTACGCAGGTCCGCTTGGGTTTTCACTGATAAATCCATATCGTCGCCTCTCATCGGTGGTCCGGGCACAGGAGGGTGGGCATCAAATTCCACCCACTGGCAGTCAGCCACTGTTGAACAGGAACCGGGAGACCTTCGACTGCCGCGGCCTGCGCGAAGGTGTCGGCAAGAATTGGACCGTCACCGCATACGGCGCACGCGACGTCGAAAGCGGGTGGCTCGGGTTCGCAATGGCGACAGTGCGAACGGATGACGACCGCATTCGGATCGTCGACATCCGGATGGAGCCATGCAACGGCCAGGTCGCCCCGTTGATGAGCGGCTTCCGCTCGCGTACTCGGCTCGTAACCACACGTCGGGCAGGTGCGTGGCACTCGCACGTGCACAACAGAATTCACAGGAACGTCCCCGGGAGGATGCGCTGTGGAGGTCGAAGCTGACTTGTTCTTGTTGAGATGGCCGTACACAGTCGTGCGGGGCACGTTCAACATCGCCGCAATCTGCGCGACCGTATTCTCCCCCGCGTCGTACAGTCGCTGAGCGAGCGCGATTTGATCGTCGGTAAGCTTCGATGGGCGGCCGCCCTTTCTGCCGCGCGCCCGCGCAGCGGCCAAGCCGTCCCGAGTGTTCGCCACAATCAGCTCACGCTGAAGTTCCGCGAGTACCGACAGCATCCCGAACATCGCCCGGCCTTCCGCGGTCGATGTGTCGATTCCCTGCTCGAGGACCTTCAACTCGATCCCGCGCTCGCGCAGCTGCGCACCGAGGGTGATCAGATGCAGTACCGAGCGCCCCAATCTGTCGAGGCGAGTGATCACCAACGTGTCCCCACCCCGCAACCGCGCCAGAACGACATCGAGTTGCGGGCGTGAGGCTTTCGCACCGCCGGCATGATCGAGATGAATGTTCTCGACCTCGACGCCCGCCTGCGCCAACGCGTCGACTTGGTGAGCTGGATTCTGATCTGCACTCGAGACTCGTGCGTAACCGAACAACATCTGTCGACAATACTCAGAAGCAGGGTTATTCGACATAGTTTTACGACACGAGTTCCAGACAAGCATGGGCTGGGTGTACGTTGTGGCCCCTATTTGCTAAGTGGCGGTGTTCTGTGCAATAAGCAATCGAGTCGTCGAGAACACCGGCGGCGGCCATTCCTTTCCGGCCATACACACAGCGAAAACAAATAAGCCATACCGCAGCGTCCCCAGGCAGCTCCGAAACCTACGAGCAACAACGCGAAACCGCCCGCCAAAGAGGTTAAGGAAAACAAAGAGAAGGCTTTCCAGACGGAAGCGGAGTTCATTTCGGGGGACACCGAAGGTGGCCGGCCGCCGGGCAGGCGTTGCCCTCCGCCGACCGCATGGTCTTCGGTTCGGTACGACGTCTGCGGGGTGAAGGCGACGTAGCGTGGCGTCATGTCAGATATCACGATTTACACTGTCGGACACTCAACGCACCCGATCGACGAGTTCATTGATCTCTTGGAGACGTACGGGATCAGGAAATTGATCGACGTGCGTACCATCGCCAAGTCCCGGCACAATCCGCAGTTCGGTGAGGCTGCTTTGGCGGCGAGCGTGCGTGCGCGCAAGATCACGTACCGCCGTATGACGGCATTGGGCGGTTTGCGTCATGTACGCAAGGACAGCATCAACGGTGCCTGGCGGAACGCGTCGTTCCAGGGGTACGCGGACTACATGCAGACAGAAGAGTTTGCCGATGCGATCGACCTGCTCGTGGAGCGAGGACACAACAGCGATGCAGCGATCATGTGCGCGGAAGCTGTGCCGTGGCGATGCCATCGTTCGATGATCGGCGATGCGCTCGTGGTGCGCGGTGTCGTCGTGCTCGACATCATGACCAAGAAGTCGGCACCTCCGCATACGCTCACCTCGTTCGCGCGCGTTGACGGGTCGCGTGTGAGTTACCCGGCCTCGTCGGAGACGTCGCCTTGAGCGCACTGGGCTCAGTGGGTGAAGTGAGCCGAAGAGTTTCCGCAGACACGGAAACCCAACTACCCGACGGCATGATCCATTGTTAGTGATCGCGCGCTCGATCCGGCCAAGTCCCTGCGCGATCACGAACACGCGGTCATTCGCTATCACAGCGACCGTTGGTACAGGAGGTTCGTTGTCGACTCTCGCCGTGAGGTCGAAGAGGTACTGCAGTCGATCGCGGAGTACAGATACGTGTATCGAACGGACGCGTTCGTGCTTACCTTCTGGTCGTACCTCACCACTTGTGGATTAGTGCAACCCTGTCAGCAATGCGGAAGACGTCGTGTGCACAATGAATGAATGCCACGTTCAAGCCCCATTTCCGCTTGGAAGTCTCTTCGTGAGGGTAACGAGCGATTTATCAACGACGCGTCCATTCACCCGAGCCAGGGAATCGTCGACCGCGCGAAGCTGGTCAACGAACAGCATCCCACCGCGGTGCTGTTCGGTTGCGGTGATTCGCGCGTAGCCGCCGAGATCATCTTCGATCAGGGTCTCGGCGACATGTTCGTCGTGCGCACGGCAGGTCATGTGCTCGACGATTCGGTGCTCGGTTCGATCGAATACGCCATAGACGTGCTCGATGTGCCACTCATCGTCGTCCTCGGCCACGACAGTTGCGGCGCAGTGAAAGCCACTCTCGATGCCTTGGACAAGAACGCGGTGCCCGACGGTTTCATTCGTAGTGTGATCGAGCGCGTCACCCCCTCGATCCTGATGGGCCGTCGCGAGGGATTGTCGACGGTCGACGAACTCGAAGGCCATCATGTGGTGGAAACAGGGTCGTTGATTATGCAGAGGTCGCGGATCATCGCGGAAAAAGTGGACAAAGGCGCCTGCGCGATCGTCGGCGTCACCTACACATTGTCCGACGGGCATATGCGTCTTCGAGGCACGGTTGGAGACATAGGAGAAACCGTGCCAAATACTGGGGGGGCTCGACGCCCCGCTGCCCGCTGACTGAGGAACCTGTCAGCCGGCCTACCGACGCGGCTTCGAGCCTTCCACCCGAATTACGGTGATTTCCCGGTACGCCGACGACCTCGAACGCATCCGATAACGACGTCACTTCTATGCTTGCCTCGACCCCGGAGATGGGGGAATATGCCGGAACCATTGGCTGAGTTGCTCAGGGACATCCGACGGTGCACGCTCTGCGCGGACCACCTGCCGTGCGGACCGCGTCCCGTACTGCAAGCAGGCCCATCGGCTCGGCTGCGTGTGATCGGCCAGGCGCCCGGCCGCAAAGTCCATACGACGGGTGTTCCCTGGGACGATCCCTCAGGTGACCGCCTGCGCACTTGGCTCGGTCTGACGCCCACAGAGTTCTACGACCCGGACAAGGTAGCCGTCATGTCGATGGGCTTTTGCTATCCAGGCAAAGCCAGGTCGGGCGATAAACCACCGAGTTCCGAATGCGCATCTCATTGGCATGAGGCACTGAACGATCGTTTGCTCGACGTCCGACTCACGGTGTTGGTCGGTCAGTATGCGCAGGCACATTATCTACGTGGTCGGCGCAAGCCGACGCTGACCGAGACCGTCAAAGCAGCGAAGGATTACCTGCCGTTGGGGTACCTTCCCCTCCCACATCCTTCTCCGCGCAACCAGCCGTGGCTTGCCAAGAACCTGTGGTTCGAGAAGGACGTGTTGCCGATCGTCCAGACCGCAGTTCGTTCGCTCGCCCTGTGAAAGATCTCTTTTCTTCACGTAGAAGTTCAACGCGAAGCACGCACACACCTGTGTTCGTCAGTGATCAATTGACCGTCTACATCACCGAACCGATACCGGACGGACCTCTCGGACGCTGAGCTCACCCCGTTCACACGCCGCGCCGGCGCTACACGCTCTCGCGCCTTACACACTGCCCCCGGATGTGTCGCCAACTGCCATTTCACTGGAAGCATGCCGAGGCCGCGCAGCGAGGGGCCGTGTCTCATCCGACATACCAGATTTAAGACATGGTCCCGGGGAGGCAGATACCAGGGTGAAGAAGACTTATTCACATGGTGGACATGGCATTTCGTCAAAGGCGATTGCAGGACGGTTCTCGCCATCACGTCCGGTGGATCATCCATTCCACAACGCGTGTATGAGCTCGACCCGTCCGCCACGCATGGGCGTTCCTTCGTCGCGCAGTAGGGCGAGAGCACTATTGCCGTGACAGGTAGCGGGAGTGCCGTTGGCGTAGACCACGCGATGCCATTGGGTTTCGTCTGCCCAACGGGTCATGACCTGCCCGACTTGGCGAGGATGTCCGTTGACGAGGGTAGCGATCAGTCCGTATGTCATCACTCGGCCTGCCGGGATACCGTCGATGATGTCGAGGACGCGGCGAGCGAACGGAGAGGGTCCTTCTTCGGATACTTCGGTCAACAACTCAGACATTGAAATACTTTGCTTCCGGGTGGTGCAGGACAAAAGCGTCCGTGGACTGCTCGGGATGCAGCTGCAGCTCCTCGGACAATTCGACGCCGATTCGTTCGGGTTCGAGCAACGCCACCAACTTGGCTCGATCCTCGAGATCCGGGCACGCGCCGTATCCGAACGAATAACGAGCGCCCCGGTACTCGAGATCGAAGTAACCGGCAACCTCGGTCGGGTCCTGCTCCGCGACGGTATGCCCCTCGGGAAGCACAAGCTCTTCACGGACGCGTCGATGCCAGTACTCGGCCAGAGACTCCGTGAGCTGGACACCGATTCCGTGAACCTCGAGGTAATCACGGTACGAGTTCGACGCGAACAACTCGTTGGCGAAGTCCGCGATCGGCTGACCCATCGTCACCAACTGGAACGGAAGAACGTCCACCTGGCCGGTGGCCTCGGCGTCCTTGCGCGAGCGAACGAAGTCCGCGATGCACAGGAAACGGTCGCGATGCTGACGCGGGTAGGTGAACCGGAACCTTTCGGGTGCATCCGGTTTCGGT
>NZ_LVCT01000354.1:0-413 GCF_001647205.1 Rhodococcus sp. EPR-134 | reverse complement strand
AAAGAGCGCGCTCGTCGAGCAGCCCCGAGTACTCGGACAGCGAGATTCCCTTGACGATGCGCGAGCCCCAGAAGGGAGGTGTCGGCACCGCGATGTCGGTTGCGACATCGGAACGCTCCGGCAGGACCACGGGAACCGCTGCAGCCTTACGCTTTTCGGCGATGCGCTTGGAACGCTCGTGACGTGCCTTACGCTCGGCAGCCTTCTCGCGAGCAGCGATGGCCTCCGGGCTGTCCGGCGCCGGGCCGCCACCACGCTTGGTCGTCATGATCTGGTCCATCAAGTTCAGACCCTCGAAGGCGTCGCGGGCATAGCTGACGTCGCCCTCGTACACCTCCTGCAGGTCGTTCTCGACGTAGGAGCGCGTGAGCGCCGCACCACCGAGCAGCACCGGGAACTTCTCGGCGACTCCA
>NZ_LVCT01000353.1:0-847 GCF_001647205.1 Rhodococcus sp. EPR-134 | reverse complement strand
GGCCGACTGCAACACGAACGGCAACTGCATCTGTCCGGAGCCGAACAGCTCGCCGACGGTCTTCATGCCCGAGAGCAAGGTCTCGTTGATGATGGCCAGCGGAGGCTTGATCGTCATCGCCTCGGTGAGATCGTCGTCGAGGCCGTTGCGCTCGCCGTCGACGATACGACGCTCGAGCCGGTCGAACAACGGAAGTCCCGCCAGTTCCTGCGCACGAGACTCACGCGCCGACGCTGCCGAAACGCCCTCGAACAGAGCCATCAGCTTCTGCAGCGGGTCGTACCCCTCGCTACGACGGTCGTAGACGAGGTCGAGTGCAGTTTCACGCTGCTCGTCCGGAATTCGGGCCATCGGCAGAATCTTGGACGCATGAACGATCGCCGTGTCCAGACCTGCCTCGGTGCACTCGTGCAGGAACACCGAGTTGAGGACCTGACGAGCTGCCGGGTTCAAACCGAACGAGATGTTCGAGATACCCAGGGTGAAGTGGAGTTCCGGGTACGCAGCCTTGAGCTGACGGATCGCTTCGATGGTCTCGATGCCGTCGCGTCGCACCTCTTCCTGACCGGTGGAGATGGGGAAGGTCAAGGCGTCGACGATGATGTCGGACTCGGCGAGTCCCCAGTTTCCCTTGATGTCCTCGATCAGACGCTTGGCGATGGCGACCTTCGTCTCGGCGGTGCGAGCCTGGCCCTCTTCGTCGATGGTCAGGGCGACGACCGCCGCGCCGTGCTCCTTGACCAGAGTCATGATCTTGTGGAAACGCGATTCGGGGCCGGCGCCGTCTTCGTAGTTGACGGAGTTGACGGCGCAGCGGCCACCGAGGTGTTCGAGACCAGCCTGCAAC
>NZ_LVCT01000352.1:0-415 GCF_001647205.1 Rhodococcus sp. EPR-134 | reverse complement strand
CGTCGTACCGCAGCAGCCACCGACGAGGCCGAGTCCGAACTCGGAGACGAAACCACTGAGGGCTTCGGCCAATTCGTCGGCAGTCAGCGGATACTCGGCACCCTTGGGGCCGAGCTGCGGCAGGCCGGCATTGGGCATGACCGACACCGGCAGCGTGGAGTACTTGGACAGATGACGGAGATGTTCACTCATCTCGGCCGGCCCGGTGGCACAGTTCAGACCGATCATGTCGATACCGAGTGGCTCGAGTGCCGTCAGCGCCGCACCGATCTCACTGCCCAGGAGCATCGTTCCGGTTGTCTCGACCGTCACGTGCGTGATGATCGGCAACCGCAGTCCGAGTTGCTCCATCGCACGCTGGCTGCCGAGGATTGCAGCTTTCACCTGAAGCAGGTCCTGGCAGGTTTCGACGAGG
>NZ_LVCT01000351.1:0-16378 GCF_001647205.1 Rhodococcus sp. EPR-134 | reverse complement strand
ATCTCGGTGAACCGGCCGGCATTCCAGTAGTAGCCCTTGGCCCGAAGTAACTTTCCGTTGGTCCACTCGCTGCTGAGGAAATCATGCAGCCGTTGGGGGTGGAAGGGTGCGCGCTCGCGGTACACCACCGAACTGATTCCGTACTCTTCGGTTTCGGGGATGTGTTCACCTTGGAGTTCTTGTAACCATCCGGGGGCCTGTGCAGCCTTTTCGAGCGAGAACAAACCGGTGTCGAGAATCGTGTCGAGTGGGATGCGACCGAGCGTCATCGGAACTATCGCAGCGGATGCGTTCAAAGAGCGCAGGACTGCGGTCAATTCGACCAGGTGCTGGTGCGAGACGAGATCGGCCTTGCTCACCAGGATGACGTCGGCAAATTCGATCTGATCGACAAGCAGATCCGCGATGTCTCGTGCGTCTTCCGGGGCATCGGCTTCGACGCGGCCCCCAGCCGTGTAGTCGCGCAGAAAACTGTGGCCGTCGACGACGGTGACCATGGTGTCGAGTCGGGCGACGTCGGCGAGGGCGTGGCCGTCGGTATCGATGAATGTGAACGTCTCTGCGACAGGCAGCGGTTCGGAGATGCCCGAAGATTCGATGAGTAGGTAGTCGAATCGGCCATCGGCGGCCAAGGCACTGATCTCGGAGAGAAGATCCTCTCGCAGAGTGCAGCAGATGCAGCCGTTGGTCATCTCGACCAGTTTCTCCTCGGAGCGACTGAGCGAGATCTCACGCTCGACTTCTGCACTGTCGATGTTGATTTCGCTCATGTCGTTGACGATCACCGCGACCCGCCGACCCTCTCGATTTCGCAGGATCTCGTTGAGTAGTGTCGTCTTCCCGGCGCCCAGGAAACCTGACAGCACCGTGACCGGAAGTCGTGTGTCGACCATGATTTCCAGTGTCCTTCCGAATGAGAGAATTGCTGTGATCAGGCGGCGGTCACGCGAAACGCTGTGATCGCGTGACCGCCGCCCGGAATGTTGGACGATCAGGCCGCAGGCTCGAGGTAACCCTCGAAAAGGTCGACTACGACGCTGCCGCCGTCGGTGTCGCTACCGAACAATTCCTCGGCGGCGAACTTCACGTGGTACGTCGGTTCTTCGCCGGCGTCGTTGCGCCCGTGGCCGATTGCGTCGGGAAACGGCCACTTCTCGGTAGTCCGATGAGAGATGGTTCCCACTCGTCCGCGGCAGTACGCAGGCATTCGAATATGCCCCGGAACGTACTCGTCGCGCACGCGTACTCGCTGACCGATTTCGAAGGTGGTCGTCTCGACGGGTGCCGGCCGCCCTTCGGATTCGCTGGGCCGCGACAGTGGGAACGGTCCCCCTGCAAGGCTTTCGAGTTCTTCCTGCGTCAGGATTCCCTTTTCGACCATCAGTGTCGCGACGCCGATGACGTACCTCTCGTAGTACGGGGTCATCATGTAGTGGCGTGGTTCCATCCGCTCGACGACGTATCGAACTTCGTCGACGCTGAATGCCCCGAGTTCGGCGACACCGGCGAACATCAGGCTGTACGGCAGGTGTTCCCACTCGGCGTGGAAGGTGGGGCCGATGTCGGCGTTGACGGTATGCGGGACTTTGCCGAAGCCTTGAACTCCGGCAAGATCGTGTACTCCATCCATGGTGTGCTTCTTTCTTGTCGGGGTGATCAGACGGTGGGGACCTGCGGGACTGCGACGCCGATCAGGCAGTCCTTGGTGACGATCTCTTGAAGCTGTTCCTGGCTCCAGCCTTCGGTGCCTGCGGGACGTTGCGGGAGAACCATGTAGCGAGTTTCGGCGGTGGTGTCGTAGACGCGGATCTCGACGTCCGACGCGATCTCGGTTCCCATCTCGGAGAGAACCTTCCGTGGCTCACGCACCACTCGCGCACGGTATTCGAAACTCTTGTACCAGGTAGGGGGCAGGCCGAGAATGGGCCACGCGGTGCATGAACACAGCGAGCACACGATCACGTTCTTGAGGGTCGGGGTGTCTTCGACTGCCACGATGTATTCGCCCTGGGGGCCAAGATATCCGTACTGGGCAACCGCGGCGGTACCGTCGGTGAGAAGCAGTTGCCGGAAATCGGGGTCGGTCCAAGCCCGCGCGACCAATTCCGCTCCGCGCCTTGGACTGAAGTCCTCCTCGAAGGTCTTCTTCCATCCCTCGACGTAACCGTCGGGTACCAATCCCTTACCGTCGAGTGCGCGGAACAGGGCCCACGCGCGATCGGAGACCGGCGCCTGGGCCGGTGCGGCGTTCTCCGTTGTGTGGTCGATCGTTACTGACATCTGGTTCACCTTTTCTATGCGGGCTGATCATGTGTGAATCGGTGGAATTTGTTGTGCAAGTGCGGATACAGAACTAGGTGAGGCTGAGTTGTGGTGCAGAGTCGGAGATGTGGTCGGCAGGCGTCGGAAACGCGCCGCGAAGCTTTTCGAATGCGCGCCCGACCCGGAGGACCGTCGCATCGTCGAAGGTCTTGCCGGTGATCATCATTCCGACCGGAAGCCCGTTCACCAGGCCGGCGGGAACGGACAGGGACGGGTGTCCGGTCACGTCGAACGGTGCTGTGTTGGCGATCATCCCGAGAGCCTTCGTGATGAAGGTTGCACGATTCACGTCGTTCGCCGGCAATTCGGATGCGACGTAGGGCAGTGTGGGCATCACCAGGACGTCGAATTGTCTCAAGGCAGTGTCGTAGGCGGCGCGGGCGAGCGGTACGAGGTTCCGGGCTTTGCCGTAGCTCGCGCCGCCGAGGGTGGTGATGCCGTGGTGGCCGGTCAGAGCCACCAGTTTGACGGTTTCGGACAGAGCGTCGGCGTGCTGAAGGCGTCGAGAAGCAAAGTGTGCCATCAGTTCCGGATCGTACAAACCTTCGGCGTTCATGCCGTATCCGTTGCCGTCCAACATCTGGTAGGCACCACCGTCCGTGGCGATCACGTTCCAGATGTGGAAAGCATGTAGGTGCCACGGGATGTTTACTTCCTCTACCGTGCAACCGATTTCGGACAGACTGTGTGCCGCTGCGCGGACTGCGTCGTCGACCTCGGGCTGTGAGACCGCGTGCCCGAAACCTTCTCGAACGATCCCGATTCGCAGACCATCCACATCGGAGTCGAGGGTGGACAGATAGTCACCTGCTTCGACGCTGTCGGCTTGGCGTGGGTCGTTACCGTCGCGACCGGCGATGACCGAGAGCATCAGTGCGGCATCGTGGACCGTGCGTGTGATCGGGCCGAGATGGTCGATTGTTCGCTCGATGGGAAATGCCCCGGTATACGGGACGAGCCCGAACGTCGGCTTGTGTCCGACGACGCCGCAGAATGCCGCTGGGATCCGGATCGATCCGCCCTGATCCCCGCCGATGGCAAAATCGACGTCACCGTTTGCGACGAGAGCCGCACTGCCACCCGATGATCCACCTGCTTCACGCTGTGGGTCCCATGGATTGCGGACCGGTCCGCTTGCCGGTGTGAAGCTCGAACCGGAGAAACACAGGTCCTCACACACAGCTTTGCCCGCGACGGTTGCACCGGCCGCCAGTAGTCGAGTGACCACAGTCGCGTCGCGAGACGGAGTGAACCCCTCTACTGTCCGAGACCCGTTCATCATCGGAACTCCGGCCACGGTCACGTTGTCCTTGATCGCCACGCGTCGGCCGGTCAGGACGCCGTCCGACGTCGGCGGGATGCTTGTGGTCACATACCAAGCGCTCAAAGGATTTTCGCTCGCTGTTGGCACCGTGTGCTCACGTGACGTGGTCGGCGGGGTTGCCTCGTCGGCGTACAACTGGTCGACGACGTCGTAGGAGCCCAGTGCTCCGTCGATCAGTGCCGGCCACTCGAGCCGGGCTGATTGGTCGAGAGTGATGCCGTAATGCCTTGCGGCGGTGTCTATTGCATTGTCGTCAGGTCGGATTGTCGCCATGAGAAGTGTGCTCCTGATGTGATCGGCTTCACTTGTCTTTCAGACTAGGGCCGGATCCATAATTGCGTCAATAGGTATCGACATATTGACTCGTTAAGTTCGGGTTACGCGCGCTCAGAGAGAGCGGGGGTACAGGCGCCCACGGCGTGATTCAGCGAGCAGAATCGGTCGATGCAGTGGAACACCGTTGTTCGTAGAGCTTTTCGATGTCGTGACAAGCTGCCGAAGTACTGTTTCCGGATCGCCTGCCGACGTTCGTTCGACGGCGCGTGCGTAAGCGACGATCGCTTCGTACGTTGTCTCCGACAGGGAACTGAGCGGAGGCAGGAGTTCGTTCGAGCTCGCGCTGTATCGCTTTTCGAGGTCGTGATCGCCGGCTGCGGATTGAAAGTAGCCGAATGCCGCCCAGACTCCGTCGGCATCGGAATTGCCGATGAGCTGCTGAGTGGCCTCGTCGAGGACCAATGCAAACGTCCGCGTGGTGGCCCGCAGTCCGTGCTGGGCGCATTGTCGTTCGAAGAAGACCTCGTCATGGCCCACCAGGGTGGAAAGAATCAGTTCGGCCCCGGAGTCGGCTATCGACTCGATGATGCGTGAGAAGTCGGTTGTCCCCAACGGTACGTAGACTTCGCCGGCCACCGAACCTGTGGATTCGGCGATCACACGCCGGGCCGCCCAATGCGCTCCGAACGACCACGAATACTGCTGGCCGACCAGGAACCAAGTGCGAGAACCGGTCTCGGACATCATTGCGGGTATACCCGCTCGCGTCTGGTCGAGTGGGCGCTCACCCAATCGAAGGACTCCCGGACGCGATCGACCTCCCTCGTTGAGAACTGTGTGCACCAACAGCACACCGGTGTTCTGCAATGCAGATGCAGCGGCATTGAAGGTCGACGATGTCACGCACGCGAAAACGGCGCGACATCCGCTTTTCACCAATCGCAGTGCGGTCGCCGCTCCGGCCGCCGGGTCGGAAGCGTCATCGCCTGTCACCAAGTCGACGAGAACGCCGCCGATGCCGCCGTCGGCATTGATTTCTTCCACGGCCAGGGATGCGAGTGTTTCTGTCGCCTGGGCGAATACAGCTGCCGGGCCGGATTTGCTGACCAGCAGCCCGATCCGATGTCGGTCGGAACGCGGAGGTTCGGGTGGAGCGAATCCGCGCTTGTTGGCAAGCCAGGAAATGCCGTCCTGATCGAGGCTGGACTCGAGAACGATCCGGGTCCCGGCGCCGTCGGGAAAGAACCGGATCGTCAGGCGGCCGCGCCACGGTTGGTGGTGCACGATCACGACCGATCGGCCCCGCTTCACGCCGGCGACGTATCCCAACAGCGTGATCGGCATTCCGGCTGGCTCTGCGCGTGCGCCGTCGCCGACGGGAAGGGAGATGGCGGCAGCGGCCCCGACCGTCAGTTGCTCACATTCGAGTTCGAGCAGGTGCCCCGTTTCGAGGCGCTCGAAGGCTGACCCTGGTGGGTCGGTCGTCACGATCTGTGCCGTTACAGAGAGACCTGGCACGTTCTACTTCCTGCCTGAAATAGGTGCTGGGGCTCAACAAGGCCTCACGCTCGGCGACGCACCGATGCGACGTCTGAATCCTCAGTCGCAGTGGCCGGCAACTCGGAGGCGTTCGAACCTGCTTCCAGCGCTCGCCCGAGGACGTCGCGCAGGAACTGGAGTGCATCGTTGGCGGGCCCCGATGGATCTATCGAGAACAGGCGATGACGTCCTTGACGCCGTTCGACGATCACGCCGGACAACCGCAGCGCCTTGAGATGTGTGGATACCGTGGTGCGACCGACCGTCGAAATTTGATCGCTGATGAAGCCCGCGTTGCACTCGCCGTGTGTAGCCAGCGTGTCGAGAATCTGTCGACGCACTTGGTCGGCCAGCACAGCAAACGCCAACTCTTCGTTTCGTTGAGTAGTCACTGTCTGCTGTCCACGCTTCCTCGATGGTCTCTACTGAGATATGTCGACACCCGTCAACATATCTCGAGTTGCCTCCGAGGGAAAGAATGTGGCCGAAGATTGCCGGCGACTTCGGTCAGTGCTCGGCGGTGATCACCGCGTCGCGCAGCATTCCGGTCCCGGGATGGCAATTGATGTACTCGTAGAGCTGATCGGCGGCATCGAATACCGAGACCTCATGGTAGAGACGCAATTTCGACAGGCCCTCGGCCACCCGGAAGAACGTCGTGAAGATCCGTAGATGGGTCGGGTGGGATTCCGACCACCGTTCGAGTTGGTCGAGGGAGGCCCAGTGGCCGATGTTGTAGCTCAAGTCGAGGAAGTTTCCGTCGATGTCGATATTGCGTACGAATCGGTTGCTGTAGCACCCGACGGCCGGGCCGTTGTCGCGGAGGAAGTCCATGCCCGATTGAAGAGTGGGCAGGATTTCGTCCAGGTAGAGGCTGCGCTCGTCTGCTTCCGCGTCGGCCCAGTCCTGCCCGGACCTGATCAGTGCGATGTTGTCGTGTCCCCGCACTACTACGCGTCCACCTACGGCGGGGTCACCGGCGACGACCCGCAGTTCGCCCGAGGCCTGCATCCAGTCGGTTTGGGAGATCGGAAACCGCTCGCGCATCGAACCCCAGTAGCCGTGCTCGTTGATTTCGCCGCTGACACCGTCCATGACAGCTCCCACCCCGGGGAGGTCGTCTTGGAACGCGTAGAGCGTTTCGAATTGTTCGGCTCTCGGTGCCACGATCTCGCGGAAGAACCCCAATCCGTCCGACAGGCGGTCTTCGGACTCCCACCAGGAGGACACTGGAGGTGATGTGCTCCAACGATGTTGGGAAGAAACATCTTTCCAGTAACCGACCACGATCAGGTTCTCGTAGCCCTGGTTGTCGATGTGATGGGTGAGATCGTGGTGTGCCGGTCCGTCCGGCAAGTCGAAGCCGGCGACGATATCCCGCATCGCCCGCAGTGCTGCCGGGCGCTGATCCTCGCCGCGGAACTGCACGCCGAGATAGCCCATCACGACCTGGTGCAATGTGTCGTCTGCGCGCCCGACCCACATGGGAAACGGTGGCGTATAGGTATCCGGGACCCGCCTGGTCAGAGTGCGCGGGCATTGAAGGTGTTCGCCGATTGCAGATTCCATGAGTGCTCCCTGTGATGTAGGTGGTCGAATCGGGTGCCTGGCACTTGGCAACGCCGTGCCGAAAATCTACGCCCGCTCAGCCGAGCAAACTTGGCCGTCAGCGCCCGATGCTTGGCCTACCGTGCCAAGAATTGTGGATACGCTTCGGCGACAGAAAATTTTGAACACCATGTTCAATGGGTAAGTGTCCGAAGATGTTACAGATCAGCGGGTAGTACTTGTGGGGGCCGCTGCTTGCGACCGGTACCGCCGCGGGCTGATCCCGAATTCCGCCTTGAAGGCTCGACTGAAGGCGGCCAGGTCGGTGAATCCCCAGCGGTGAGAAATCTGGGTCAGCGACCGCTCTACTCCGTGTCGTTGCACGATCTCACGACGGCAACCGTCGAGTCGACGGCTGCGAATCGACCGTGACACCGTCGTGCCGTGTTCGGCGAAGGCTCGGTGCAACTGCCGAATGGAGACTTTGACCGATCCCGCGATGTCCACCGGAGACAGGGCCGGGTCTGCGATGCGGGCGTCTATGACCGACAGGGCGGATTCGTAGAGGCTGGTTCGCCGCGAGGTGATCGGTCGCGCAGTTGTGTGAAGAACGGACTTGACCAGGTTGCCGATCTCGTTGACGACTTCCTCTTCGTCTCCGCTTGCGTCGGACGTCATGCGGACGGAGGCAAGATCGTGAAGAAAGCGACCAAGCAGGCCACTCAGGCCCGCGTGTCCGTCTAAGGCGATGGCGGTCAGGCTCGTGACCTCCGCGTCGCTGAGCGACAGGTACGACCGTGGCCAGGTGAACACCTCGAGTCCCCAGATGCCGTCGTGTGCGTGTCCCTCGATCTGCCAATCGAAGGGGCGCGTGGTGTCGTACAGGACGTAGTCGCCACGTCGCAGGACGCATTCGCGGTCGTCTTGGCGCACTACCGCGCTACCGCGGCGGATCATCCCGATCCGCAGATAGTCCGCGCCGTCGCTTTTGATGAGGCTGTTGCTACGGACTATTCGTTGTTCCATCGATTGAACTGCGGATACCCGAACGTGTGCGAGTTGGGCCGAGTGGACGGCCCCGCTGAATCGATCGCCGTCTCCGATATCGGATACGTCGAGCGCGACAAAATGCTCGCGCAACAAATCTGCCCAGTCGCCCGTGAGAGTCGTGCGTGTGGGCAGGGAGAAGCCGGATCGCGCGAGCATTGCAGGGCGCCTCCTCGCAGAAAAGCCGAAGTTCTCGGGTGCTCGATGTTCAGAGAGTAATCCCGCACATCAGACATGTCGATAGAAGTCGACATGTCATCGCGTCGGGAAGAAATTGTTTGCCATACAAACAACGCCGAGTTATTGTTTGTCGTACAAACAAGTAGGAGTTCGTGATGGCCACCGAGGCAGTTCCCGCAGCGCGCGCGACGCGTGAGTCGGGCAAGCAGACGCGCATGGCGCTGTTCAACGCCGCAACCGAGCTGTTCCTCGAGCACGGCGACAGCGTCTCCATCGCGCAGATCTGCACGGCCGCCGGCGCCCATCCCAACCAGGTGACCTACTACTACGGCTCCAAAGAAAAGCTCTTCGTCGAGGTGGCGTGCGCGGCCGTTCTGCGCGCAGGCAAGCGTGCCGAGGTCGATGCCGCCGACGCCGACACGGTCGGCGATTACACCGAGAAGCTGGTCGGATCCCTCCTGGGCTCGGGCGCTCCCAGCGTCGAACTCTTCGTGGAAGCGATGATGATGACGGGTCGTCGTGGTGAACTCCGCGACCTGATCTCCGAAACGCTTCGCACTCTGCACTCCTCGGGCGAAACCGCCCTCCTCCGTACCTTGATCCGCACCGGCTGGCAGCTGCGCGCGGGCATCGACGTCGAGTCCAAGGCCTTCTGGTCTGCGATCTTCGGCCTCGTCATCCAGAAGACTGCCACCGGCGAGAGCTTCGGCTACTCCCTCGAGGAGGCGGTTGCCGTCATCTTCGCCACCCTCCAGATACCCGACGCCGTACTCAACAGCTCGATGGAATGAACTCTCTTCGAGCGTGATTCTCCGACAAGGACTTCGATGAATATCGTTCGCGTATTCGACAGCAACGTCACCAAGACCCCGGACAAACCCTTCCTGATATTCGACGGTCACGATCACACGTACTCCCAGGTTCAGGACGGAAGTCGACGCGCCGCAGGCTATTTGCAGTCGCTGGGCGTGCAGCCGGGCGACCGCGTCGCGCTGATGTGTTACAACACTCCGGGATTCGTGTACGCGATGCTCGGTGCCTGGCGCTTGGGCGCCGTCGTGGTCCCCATCAACCACAAGATGCAGACTCCGGAAGTTGCCTACGTGCTGGGACACGCGAAGGTGTCGGTGTGCGTCTTCGACGGTGAGTTGGCGCCGGTTGTCGGTCGACTGGAGACAACGGCCAAGCTGATCAGCACGGACTCTGTCGCAGACGGTTTCGACTTCTTCGACGACGCCATCACCCGCCAGGACGGCGTTGACGGTATCGACATCGACGAGAACGATCCGGCCGAAATCCTCTACACCTCGGGGACTACCGGCTCGCCCAAGGGCTGCGTCCACAGCCACCGCAACGTCGTCGGTGTTGCCGTCACCGCGGCCCTCGCCGTGTCGACGACTCGGGACGAGCGACTGCTCATGGCCGTCCCGATCTGGCACGCTTCCCCGCTCAACAACTGGTTCATGTCCACGCTCTACATGGGCGGAACCGTCGTGCTGCTGCGCGAGTACCATCCCGTCAAATTCCTGGAAACAGTTCAGGAACAACGCATTACCCTCTGCTTCGGCCCGCCGGTCATCTACACCACTGCACTCAACCTCGTGCCGAACTTTGCCGACTACAACCTCGGAAGCGTTCGTGCGTGGTTGTACGGCGGGGGACCGATCGGCGCGGATGTCGCTCGGCGACTGGTGGAGTCGTACGGCACCACCGAATTCCGACAGGTCTACGGCATGACCGAGACCGGGCCAGTGGGCACCGTGCTGTACCCCGAAGAGCAGTTGAGCAAGGCGGGCTCGATCGGCCGCGTCGCGCTGGCCGGCGTCGACCTGCGCCTGGTTGCCGATGACGGCACCGACGCGGAGCCCGATCAGATCGGTGAGATCTGGCTGCGCGCCGACACCGTCATGCAGGGGTACCTCGACGACCCCGCTGCCACGAAGGCTGCTTTTGCCGACGGCGGTTGGTATCGCACCGGCGATCTGGCGCGCAAGGATGCGGACGGTTACCTCTTCATCGTCGACCGCGCGAAGGACATGATCATCACGGGCGGCGAGAACGTCTACTCCAAGGAGGTCGAGGACGTGATTTCCGGCCACCCGGACGTCGTCGACGTCGCCGTTGTCGGAAAACCCAACGAAGAATGGGGCGAGACCGTCGTCGCGCACGTCGTCTGGCGTGAACCGGATGTCATCAGCGCCGACGACATCAAGGACTACCTCTCGGACAAGTTGGCGCGCTACAAGATTCCGCGTGAAGTGGTGTTCGCGACGATTCTTCCGCGTACACCGACCGGCAAGATCCAGAAGCACCTCATCCGCGCAGCGAGCTGAAAGGCCTGTCATGACTGATATTTCCGAGAAGACCGTCACCCACCCGGCTCCGCATCGCACCCATGCAGTGCTCAACCAGTCGGTACCGCGCACGGACGTCAACGAGTTCCTGCTCGATACGGTCCTGGCCGAAGGCGTCGCGCGTCACGACGCCGATTGGGCCACCAGTGAACTCACCGATATCGGTGAACTGGTCGGCAGTGCCGGGTTCCAGCACGACGCCGAGCTGGCCAACACGGTGATCCCCGAATTGAAGACCTTCGATCGCTGGGGAAACCGCATCGACGAGGTCGAATACCATCCGTCGTATCACCGGATCATCTCTGCCGCCGTTGCGCACGGTGCTCACACCTCTGCCTGGGCTGACCCGAAGCCGGGTGCCAACGTGGCTCGGGCCGCGGCATTCATGCTCTTCTCCCAGGTCGAACCGGGCCACGCGTGCCCGATCTCCATGACGCACGCTGTGATCCCCTCGCTCGAGCTGCAACCCGATGTAGCCGCCATCTGGACCCCGCGTGCCCTTTCTCGGAGTTACACCCCCGAGTTGGATGCTCCCGGAAAGGCATCCGCGATCTTCGGAATGTCGATGACGGAAAAGCAGGGTGGCTCCGACGTGCGAGCCAACACGACCATCGCCAAGCCGGCCGGACGTGGCGGCCCGGGTGCGGACTACCTCCTCACCGGACACAAGTGGTTCTGCTCCGCGCCGATGTCCGACGCCTTCCTGGTTCTCGCTCAGGCCGAAGGTGCTGCCGGCGAGGGACTTTCCTGCTTCCTTCTCCCCCGCATCCTGCCCGACGGCACACGCAACGTCTTCCGCATCCAGCGTCTGAAGAACAAGCTGGGCAACAAGTCCAACGCGTCGTCCGAGATCGAGCTCGACGGCACCGTCGGCACCATGATCGGCGAACCGGGACGTGGCGTGCGGACCATCATCGAAATGGTGTCCCAGACGCGACTCGACTGCATCCTCGGCAGCACGGCAGGTATGCGTCAGTCGGTCGCCGAAGCGGTGTGGCACGCACGGCACCGCAGCGCTTTCGGTGCCGTCCTGGCAGATCAGCCGGCGATGACCTCGGTGCTTGCCGATCTGGCTCTCGAATCCGAAGCCGCGACCATCACCGCACTGCGATTGGCTCGTGCGCAGGACGAGGACGCGAATGAGCAGGAAAAGGCGTTCCGCCGACTCGCGACGGCTGTTGCGAAGTACTGGATCTGCAAGCGCGGCCCGCACCACTCCTACGAAGCCCTCGAGTGCCTGGGCGGCAACGGTTACACCGAGGACTTCCCGCTTGCCCGTCGCTACCGTGAGCAGCCCGTCATGGCCGTGTGGGAGGGGTCGGGCAACGTCATCGCGCTCGACGTCCTGCGCGCGATGACCCGTGAACCCGACTCCGTTGCCGCCTTCGACCACGAGATCAACCTCGCCCGCGGCAACAACCCGGTCCTCGATCAGCACCTCGATCGGGTGCGACGCCAACTCGGTGAGCTCGCCACGATGGCACCTGCCGACGCTCAACTCCGCGCTCGGACCGTCGTCGAGGCTATGGCGTTGGCACTGCAGGCTTCGCTCATGGTGCGCCACTCCCCGGCCGCCTCGTCCGATGCGTTCATTGCCGCTCGCCTCGGCGCCGACCGTGGTCACGAGTACGGAACTCTGCCTGTGGGAACAGATTTCGCCGGAATTCTCGCGAGAGCCTAAGGCTGCTCCCTCAGTACCCTGGTGACGGTGTGTACTGCCGGCGTCGGATTGTTGGGTCGCCATGCCATCGCGATTTTCAGCGTGGGCGTGGCCCCGGCGATCGGCAGGTACACGACCCCGTCCATGGACAGATGCGCCGTCGACTCCACGACGACGGCGATCCCGACCCCCGCTCCGACCATGGCCAACAGGCTGTACGGATCGGGGGCTTCGTGTGCGATGGTGGGCGTGAAACCTGCTGTGGCGCAAACGGACAACGTTGCATCGCGCACCACCGAGCCGTGCTCGGCGGGATACATCACGAATCGTTCGGTTGCCAGGTCTTCCGGTGACACCGAGTCATGCGTACCGAGGTGATGCCTGGCCGGAACCGCGACCATCAAGGTTTCCTCCCGCACAGTGTGAGTCTCGAATCCGCGCGGAATGGGCAGGCCGACTATGCCCATGTCCAGTGCTCCGCGTCGGAGAGCGTCGAGCACCTCACCCGAGTACATCTGCGGCCGTAGTTCCAGTTCGATTCCCGGATGGGAGTCGGCCAAGGACCGTGTGAGGGCCGACAGGACGGTGTAGCCGCCTGTTCCGCCGAAACCCACTGTGACACGGCCCGTCTCGCCAGTCGACGCGGCCGATGCGATTTCTCGTACCACGGCGATCTGCGCTTCGATGATCCGTGCGGGCGTGACCAAGGCTTCGCCGGCTGCGGTCAGTTGCACTGATCTGGTGGTCCGGACGAACAGGTCGGTGCCCAGTTCACGCTCGAGCGCTCGAATGGTCTGACTGAGCGGGGACTGCCCAATGTGGAGTCGCTCGGCGGCCCGGCCGAAATGAAGTTCGTCGGCGACTGCGAGAAACGCGCGCAGTTGACGCAGTTCCACGTCGCTCCTCCCGGGTTTCATTATGTGGTTCTCCCACATAAATAAGTCGAACTAAGTCTTGGACTCTACATGGATTTCGGACGATAGTGATTCACGCCTCACATTGCATCCCTTGGTGATGCCCGACGCGAGAATCAGGGAGAACCGTGGATCAACACCCAGGTCAAGACACCAATCCGCCTGAATACAACACCAAACAGGCACGCAAGGCCGGAATCACGGCGTTTGTCGGAACGACTATCGAGTGGTTCGACTTCTACATCTACGGAACCGCATCCGCCTTGGTGCTCGGCCCGCTGTTCTTCCCTGATGCGTCGCCGGCGGTGGGAACACTCGCAGCCTTCGCGACTTTTGCCGTGGGATTCGTGGCGCGTCCGGTCGGCGGAGTGGTGTTCGGTCATTTCGGAGACAAGTTCGGTCGCAAGAACGCCGTGATCATCACCCTCGCGCTCATGGGGTTGGGAACTGTCGGTGTCGGCCTCCTCCCTACGTACTCCCAGATCGGGATCTGGGCACCGATACTGCTTGTGGCACTGCGTGTTCTCCAGGGCATTGCCATGGGCGGCGAATGGGGTGGCGCCGTATTGATCGCCACCGAGTTCGCTCCCCCGAAGAAAAAGGTGCTCTACGGTGCGTTTGCGCAGCAGGGTTCACCGGTCGGCAACCTGCTCGCGACGCTGGCCTTCCTCGGCCTGACGTTGATGTCGGATTCCGTGTTCGAGTCGTGGGGTTGGCGTCTGCCGTTCCTCGGATCCGCAGCTTTGGTGATCGTCGCTCTCTACATCCGTCTGCACATCTCCGAGACACCCGAGATGAAGAAGGCTGTTGCGGCACAGGAGCGTACACGGATGCCGCTGGTCGAAGTGTTGCGGTCGCATCCCGTCGAACTTGCCCTCGGCGTCGGCGCTGTGGTTGCCGGTGTTGCCATCACGTACGTCAAGACAACCTTTGCGCTCTCTTGGGCGACAACGGATCTCGGCTTCGAGCGTAGTGACTTCCTCCTCGTGATCACCGTGGCACTGGTAGCCCAGGCGCTCGTACAGCCTTTCGGCGCTGTGCTGGCCACGCGGATCGATCCGTCGAAAGCGGTCCGTTGGATGCTGCTTCCGGAGATCGTGCTCCTACCACTGATGTTCGTGCTGGTTCAGACGGGCTCCGTGCCCTTGGCGATTCTGGGTATGGTCCTCGCGACGGCGCCTCACGCAATGTATTACGCCGCGTTGGCCGGCATCCTGGCGCAGGTTTTCCCCACCAATGTTCGGTATACCGGCATCTCTCTGTCGTACCAATTGTCGACCGCCATTTTTGCCGGAACGGCCCCGATGGTCAGCCAGTATCTGCTGACGCGAACCAACTCGATCTGGCCGGTCGTAGCTCTAGGGCTCGTGTATGTCGTTCTCTCCCTTGTCTGTATGACTGCATTGTTGCGCAGGAGTGCGCTGCACGGGCAAGGGCTGGAGTCGACGAGCTCCTCGAACATGACCGATGCTTCCACCCTGAAAGGCGTTGACCACTGATGAACTTTGCACACACCGACCCCGCTCTGACAGCGGTAGTGGACAGATGGACCGCCGGGGCGGACCGAGAGACGTTGAACGGATTGCTCGACCGACTGGGCCGAGATGCAGCCGGCCGTTTGTCCGAGCTTGCCGACATCGCAGACAAGAACCCGCCGGTGCTGCAGCAATTCGACAAGGCCGGTGACCGCGTCGACCGGATTTCCTATCACCCGGCCTACCTGGAACTGTGCCGGGCGGCGTACAACGAGTACGGCCTGTCCGCCATGTCGCACCGAAAAGGGTTGCACGGATGGGACTCCGTGCATCCGCCACTCGCGAAGTACCTCGCGTCGTACATCTTCGTGCAGGCAGAGTTCGGGCTGGCCTGCCCGGTGTCGATGACAGATGCTGCTGCGCGGACCCTGCGTATGTTCGGTGATCCGGCCGTGTTCTCGCCCTGGATCGACGCGTTGACGTCGACGGACCCCGAGCAGGCGAAGACGGGTGCGATGTTCATGACCGAGATTCAGGCAGGCACCGACATCGCCTGCACCGAAACACGCGCCGAGCGCGACGGTGACGGATGGGTTCTGACGGGCAAGAAGTGGTTCGCCTCCAACCCGGATGCCGATGTGATCATCACCCTCGCGAGATTCCCGGGCGGACAGGATGGTTCGACGCGTGGAGTCGGAATGTTCATGGTGCCCAAGACCTTAGGATCCGGCGAGCTCAACAACCTCACGATCGATCGTCTCAAAGACAAGCTGGGTACGCGTTCAATGCCGAGCGGCGAGGTGACGCTGAACCGCGCGCACGCACTCCAGGTCGGTGAACTCGATCGAGGGTTCCGCCAGATGGCGGAGATGGTCAACACGTCTCGCCTCTCCAATGCGATGCGTTCGAGCGCTCTCATGCGCCGAGCAGTCCGTGAAGCCGTCGAACATTCGAAGAGCCGAGTCGTGTTCGGTAAGAGGCTCTTCGACCAGCCGCTGATGCGGGCGACACTTCTTCCCCTTGCACTCGATGCCGAGGCTTCGCTGGCCCTGGTCGCGTACAGCGCACAGTGTCTTCAGGCAGCAGACGGCGGCGACGAACAGGCGCGCGCACTGATCAGGGTACTGACACCGATCGCCAAACACTTTGTCTGCAAACGCGCGCGGGTGGTCACCGGCGAGGCCATGGAGGTGCGCGGAGGAAACGGCTACATCGAGGAATGGGCCAACGCGCGACTAGTGCGGGATGCCCACTTGGGCTCGATCTGGGAAGGGTCGAGCAATGTCATTGCGCTGGACGTACTTCGGTGCCTGCGCAAGTTCGGCTCGCACCGCACCGTCGCGGGAGCGATGACGGACATCCTGTCCACCGTCGGACCGGACTGCGAGGCCGGTGCCGGAGTTCTGTTGCGGCGCTGGGAGGAACTGGTAGAGGAAGGAGATCGTCTGATCTCCGGATCTGACGATGCCGCCCAGGCCGCCAGCGCAAAGTATGCCGACGAGTTGGCTCGTGCCGTCATGGCGACGCTGCTTTTCGATCTTGCGGACCACGGCATCCGACACGGTAATGGGTACCGGTCACTGCTGGTGGCGAATTCCTACCTGGCCGGTCTTGCCGGGAAGGTGCCGTCGGCCGCGCTCGGCGATCTCGACGTGATAACCAACGGCGGTGACGTCGAGCTGGATGATGCACGTGACGTCGTAGCCGAGTTCCTCTCCGTAGCAGGAGGTCAGCGGTGA
>NZ_LVCT01000350.1:0-8591 GCF_001647205.1 Rhodococcus sp. EPR-134 | reverse complement strand
CTCGGTGCCGACGTCACCAAGATCGAACACCCTGAAGGCGGCGACCCCACGCGTTCGTGGGGGCCTCCCTTCGTCGGGGTCGATGCCGCCTACTATCTCGCGATCAACCGCGGTAAGAAGTCGGTCACGATCGACCTCAAGTCCACCGAAGGACAGGAGATCATCCACCGTATGCTCGAAGAGACCGATGTGGTCGTGGAGAACTTCAAGCCGGGCAGCGGATTACAGAAGATCTTCGACTACCAGGCGCTGTCCGAGCGATACCCGCATCTGATCACCCTGCACATCTCTGCCTTCGGTGAAGAAGGACCGCTGCGCGACGAACCGGGGTACGACATGATCGCGCAGGCCGCGGGTGGGCTCATGTCGCTCACCGGTGAACCGGGTGGTGCTCCGATGAAATCCGGGTTTGCGTTGGGAGACTTGGGCGCAGCGCTGTTCGGACTGGTCGGGGTGCTGGCTGCATTGGTCGAGCGAGGCCGGACCGGACGCGGACAGTACGTGACCACGTCGCTGTACGAGTGCCAACTCGCGATGCACGTGAATTGGGCGACCAGTTACTTCGCCACCGGTGAGCGCCCGACTGCGTTGGGCTCAGGTCATCCGAATCTTGCTCCGTATCAAGCATTTCCTGCCAGCGATGGGTACTTCGTCGTCGCTGTCGGCAACGACGCGATGTGGGCGTCGCTGGCCGAGGCCATCGGAAGGAGTGAACTGGTCACCGATCCGCGTTTTGCCCACAACCGCGACAGGGTGGAGAACCGCGAGAGTCTGGAACGAGAACTCACCAGCGCCTTCGCATCGGAGACCGTCGAACACTGGTGCGCTCTTCTCGCCGAACGCGCCGTACCGGTCTCACCGATCCGGCATCTCGACGAGATATACTCCGATCCCCACACTGCCGCGCTCGGCATGGTCGGAACCGTCGACCATCCGACGCTCGGACCGTTGAAGCAAGTGGCCTTTCCGGTTAACTTCTCCGGCCAGAGGCCACGTCTGACGTCGGCGCCGCCCGTTCTCGGCGCCGACAACGACGAAGTCCTTGGTACCGCTCAGGCCAGCCCGCTCAACGCAGGCGGCGTGTTGTCGTCGCGCCAACCGATGGCCTCGGCAAGCGTCGTGAGGTCGTAGTCCGGTCCGCTGACGCCGACGGTGAAGAGTGAGACACCGTCGGCGACCAGGTCGGCTGCATTTTCGAGCCCAGGCCACGGAACCGAGTGCTCTACTTCCAGCGGGTTCCGGCCCACGTCGGCGCAGTGGTCGGAGAGGATGTCTGACTTGCGCAGGTGTGTCTCACGGTCGCCGAAGCTGTGCCAGACGTCGGCGTACTCGGCGACCAAGCGCAGGGTCTTCTTCTCGCCGCCACCGCCGATGAGGACCGGGATGTTGCGCGTCGGCGGCGGGTTGCCCTTCGCCAGGCGGCCCGTGATGCGGGGGAGGTATTCGCCAAGCAGTTTCAGCCGTGAACCGGGAGTGCCGAAGTCGTATCCGAACTGGTCGTAGTCCTTCTCGAACCAGCCGGCACCGATACCGAGGATCAGGCGCCCACCGCTGATGTGGTCGACGGTTCGCGCCATGTCGGCCAGCAGATCCGGATTGCGGTAGCCACCACCGGTGACCAGGGCGCCGATCTCGACGCGTTCGGTCTGCTCGGCCCAGGCGCCGAGCATGGTCCAGCATTCGAAGTGTGCGCCGTCGGGATCGCCGGTCAACGGGTAGAAGTGGTCCCAGTTGAAGACGATGTCCACCCCGGCGTCCTCGGACCGCAAGACGGCGTCGCGTATCAACCCGTAATCGGGTGCGTGCTGGGGTTGGAGTTGAACACCGATGCGTACCGGACGAGTCATGCCACGCTCCTGACGAGAGGAATGGTTGTCTTCTCCCATCATGGCCGGGTGTGCGCGGTACCGCTACCGCCGCCGTCGGTGACGGGTTTGCCCGCTCTTGTACCCACCCCTTTTCGAGCGAACGGTACTTTCGGCGCCTTAGATCGACTGAAAGTGCCGTTCGCTCAAACAGGGGGCAGTCAAAGGGGGCAGACAAAAGGGGGGCAGGCAACAGGGGGCGGGTAAAAACAGGGGTGGTCTGCCCACAGCAGACAAGCGGGGCCGCGGCACTGCCGCGCCGGTAGGAATGGATTCATGACTACTGAAGCTCCCACCGATACCGGCTACCGTGACCTGTTGACAGACAGGCTCTTACGACAGCGAACCATTCTGCTCACCGGCGAGGTCAACGACGCCATGGCCGAACGTGTGTGTTCGGAACTGGTGCTCCTCGCCACCACCGACCCCAAGCGCGACGTCGTGCTGTACATCAATTCACCTGGCGGATCGGTGTTTGCCGGTCTGGCCATCTACGACACGATGAAGCTCATCCCCAATGACGTCGTGACGGTCGCGATGGGCTTCGCCGCCAGCATGGGCCAGGTGCTCCTCTGCTCCGGCACCCACGGCAAACGAATCAGCCTGGCGCACAGCCGCATCATGATGCACCAACCTTCGGCGGGTATCGGTGGCACTGCGGTGGACATTGCGATCCAGGCCGAGAGTCTCGAGCTGATGAAGCGTCAATCGCAGGAAATCCTCGCCGCCGAAACGGGCCGGACCGTCGAAGAGATCGAGACCGACAGCGATCGGGATCGCTGGTTCACCGCCGAGCAGGCGCGCGAGTACGGAATCGTCGACCGCGTCGTGACGTCCTTCGCCGAGATAGCACCGCAAGCCACCTTCCCCAAGATCGGATTGTGACGTCATGTCCCAGTACACGATTCCCAGTGTCATCGAGCGAACACCAACGGGTGAGCGATCTTTCGACATCTTCAGCAGGCTGCTCAACGAGCGCATCGTCTTTCTCGGCACAGAGATCGACGACGGCGTCGCCAACGTCGTGATGGCTCAGATGCTGCATCTGCAAGCCGACAACCCGGATCGCGAAATCGGTTTGTACATAAACTCTCCCGGCGGTTCCACCACGGCGATGCTCGCGATCTACGACACCATGCAGTTCTTGAAACCGACGATTTCCACGTACTGCATGGGTCAAGCGGCTTCGGCTGCTGCAGTGCTTCTGGCCGCCGGCACTCCAGGCCATCGGCATGTTCTTGCCCATTCGCGGGTGCTGCTGCACCAACCGTCGACGCAAGGTAGTGGCACCATCTCGGACCTCGCGCTTCAAGCAGCCGAGATCCTGCGAATCCGGGAGCAGACCGAGGCGATTCTGAGTAAGCACACCGGTCAGAGCGTCGAGCGATTGCGTAAGGACACCGATCGCGACAGGATCTTCACCGCCGACGACGCAATTTCCTACGGGCTGGCCGACACCCTCATCGAAGGGAACTGACTAGGCCGCCATCAGGACGGGACCCGAGATCGGTGCGGGAGAGTGCCCGAAGGTGAGGGAGTTGAGCGCAACGATCCGGTTGCCCGCTCGGAACAGCAGGTGCTCGAGCGGCATCCCGAGCGCTTCGCAGATGGCGCGCAGAATTTCCGACGACGGTTCCTTCTTGCCCCGTTCGATCTCGGAGAGGTATTGCTTCGACATCCCGACCTTTGCGGCTACGTCGTCGAGAGTTCGGTCCTGATCGCGTCGAACCTCCCGCAGCACTCGTCCGTAGGCTTCACGAATCAGTGGGGGTTTGCGCACGGCAACAGCCGGATCGGGGAGTTCCGACTCACCCTTGACCAGGACCAGTCTGCGCGGCGCATCCATAGGCCGAGTATTCCAGCCGACCGGTACGGACACCACCGGGTTCGCCGAGGGCTGACATCTAGTCCGTTCGAACACCACCGGCAAGGAACATCGCTCGAAGAACGAAGGCCGCCTCGGGCCCGATGATCTCGCCGACAAGGCTCGTGTAGCGGTCGACGAACTCGGGCCCGTGGGAAGCCTCGTCGGAGGCGGGGTCGCCGAGGTGGTGCGCAAGTTCGTGCAAGACAACGAATTCGCGTAGCGCCCACCGGCCGTCACGGTCGTCCGGGACGGCGATGACGTCGTTCGAGTAGTGAGCGGCGGCATTGCCGCCGCGGGAGCGTACGGACACCGGAATGGTTGCGCGAGTCCAGGTCTCCCGTACCCAATTCAGCCCGAGTAGCTGATCGCAGTACGCCTGGACCGACTCCACGGAACCGAATTTGCGCTCGACCGGCAAGGTGATGGTGGAACCCATGACCTCGACGCTCCGAAGTCCACGCTGGTCGGCGCGATCGAACATGGTGCGCACCAACGTCTCTGCCTCGTAGACGGCGCTCCGCTGCGTATCCCTCACGAGTCCAGCTGCCCGCGCACCCCGCCGATCTCCGGAAGGTTCCCCAGACGTGCGGAGCGCGCAGCCCGATCACCCGCTCGTCGAGCATGCGAGGAATGCCCGGCGCTTGCGCGGCCGCCGCCCCGCCACGTCCCACGCGCTTTGGAGTTGGACGAGTAGTAGTCCTTCAGCTCGATTTCCTTGTTACGCAGCACGAGTGCGGTTTCGGAAGACGACGTGGCAGATTCTGCGACCGCAGTCTTCTCCGTCTCCTGCTTCGTCTCGGCCAACCGAGCGCCGATGCGGGACGCGTACGCCATCTGGAAGTTCAGGCGCGCCGTCACTCCGGCGACCGGCTTGCGGACCTGCGTGCTGACGCGTCGTCGTCCACGAGTTTCGACGACGGTCCGCATGGACGTTTCGCCGCGGTACGCCCCGGAACGCACGTACGCGTCGGAGTCACGCACCATCTGGAAGAGCAGGCTCGAATACAGGGCCTCACACACGTCGATGTCGCCGGCGAAGCCGTAGGCGTAGATGACGGCCGACGTCTGCGCGATGTCGCATTGCACGTCGTTGGCAGCGGCGATGGCGATGAACAACTGGGCGTACGTTCGCAGTCCGCGCTTGCCCGGTTCGCCGATGGTGATGAGCCGTTGAGTGGGCGTCGCACGCTTTTCCGAAGACGCGGTGTGCGCACGCGCGACCGCCAGGTCGATCGCGGAACTGGTGGCCAACCGCTGAGCGGCAGCCATGAAGGCTTCACCTTCGTGTGGATTGTCGGTGGACTCCGCTTGGCGAAGCAGCGCACCGATGCGGGTCAGCATCTTCTCCGAACTCACCGTGAAAGACTACGCTCGGGCGCCGACACGGACGTTTATGCTGCTAGCGCACACGCTCACCCTCGACTTGGATCGTCCGGCACGTTCCTGCCGGTAGAAGGGATCAACCCCGTCATGGCTTCAGTGACTTTCGAGAGCACCACCTGCCTGTTCCCCGGATCGAACACTCCGGCAGTGGACAAGCTCGACCTCGAGATCGAGGACGGCGAGTTCCTCGTCCTCGTCGGACCCTCCGGCTGCGGAAAGTCGACCACCCTGCGCATGCTCGCCGGGCTCGAAGACGTCCACAGCGGACGCATCCTCATCGGCGACCGCGACGTCACCGGTCAGGAGCCGAAAGAGCGCGACATCGCGATGGTCTTCCAGAACTACGCGCTGTACCCGCACATGTCGGTGGCCGAGAACATGGGTTTTGCGCTCAAGCTCGCCGGAACCAACAAGACGGAGATCCGCGCCCGCGTCGAAGAGGTCGCGAAGATGCTCGATCTCGAGCCGTACCTCGATCGCAAGCCCAAGGCGCTGTCCGGTGGCCAGCGTCAGCGAGTGGCGATGGGCCGCGCCATCGTTCGCCAGCCGCAGGTCTTCCTGATGGACGAGCCGCTCTCGAACCTCGACGCGAAACTCCGTGTGCAGACACGTACGCAGATCGCTCAGCTGCAACGACGCCTCGCGACGACGATGGTTTACGTGACCCACGACCAGGTCGAGGCCATGACGATGGGTGACCGCGTCGCCGTCCTCGAAAAGGGAATCCTGCAGCAGTGCGCCTCGCCGCGCGAGCTGTACAACAAGCCGAAGAACGTCTTCGTCGCCGGCTTCATGGGTTCGCCCGCGATGAACCTCTTCACCCTCCCCGTCGTCGACGGCGGCGTCGCATTCGGTGACGGGATCGTTCCGGTTCCGCGCGAGACGATGAACGGCGTCGTCGAAACCGAGGTTGTTCTGGGTATTCGCCCCGAGCACCTCGAGATCGCAGCCGAAGGCCTGCCGATGGAGGTCGACGTCGTCGAGGAACTGGGCTCGGACGCCTACGTCTACGGCCGGACCACGATCGGCGGACGGTTGCAGCAGATCGTCTCGCGTGGTGACTGGCGCAATCCGCCGCAGAAGGGCGAGCGCGTCAACCTGCGCGTCGACCCCGAGAAGGTGCACATTTTTGCCACCACCGACGGGCGTCGCCTGGGTTAGGTGGACCTGTCAAACGACACATGACCGATTCAGGTTCGGCGTAATACCCACAAGTAGGGGTGTCTCGTGCCACAGTAGGGGCCGATGCCGGGAGCCGGCACTCATGGCGCATGCCGTGAGCAGGCTCTCGGTGACCGTCTATTTGTCATACACATACGGGGAGCGAATCCATGGTTCTGAACTCGAAGGCGATGCGCCGCGCTGCAATTGCAGCCACGGCAGCGTCCATGCTGGTACTGGCAGGCTGTTCGTCCGATTCGGACAAGGACAGCGGAACCAGCACCACGGCCGCATCCGGGGGATCGTCCTCGAGCGAAGGCCGCGGACCCATCACGATCGTCGAGGGGCAGGATGCCCTGAACGAGGCGCTCGAAAACATCATCTCCGACTGGAATGCCGAGCATCCGGACGAGAAGGTCACGCTCAAGCCGCTGGCGAAGGAAGCCAACGCGCAGGTCGACGACATCACCCAGCGCATGCAGGCCAAGAGCGACGAGTACGACCTCATCGGCGTCGACGTCGTCAACACCGCCCAGTTCGCCGCAAACGGTTGGCTGCTGCCGCTCGAGGGTGACCTCGCGATCGACGAGTCCGGCCTCCTGCCGTCGACCGTCGCTTCGGGCACCTACAACGGCAAGCTCTACGCAGCGCCGAAGAACACCAACGCCGCATTCCTGTACTACCGCAAGGACCTCGTCGAGAAGGCCCCCACCACGTGGGCCGAGCTCAAGGAAAACTGCCCGAAGGCTGTCGAAGCCGGCATCTCCTGCTACATCGGTCAGTTCAAGAACTACGAGGGCCTGACGGTCAACACCTCCGAGATCACCAACGCCTTCGACGGCCCGTGGGTCGGCCCGGACGGACTCACCCCGGCCATCGACGACAAGACGAAGGCAGGCGTTCAGTCGATCGTCGACAACTTCGCCGACAACACGATCCCGCAGGAAGCGCTGACCTACTCCGAGGGCGAGTCGCAGACCGCGTTCGGCGACGGCAAGGCACTCTTCATGCGCACGTGGTCCGGCTTCTCGGTCGACGGTGAGAAGACCTCGGTTGCCGGCAAGTACGGCTACACCGTTCTTCCGGGTGTCGACGGACCGGGCGCTTCGACCGTCGGCGGCTACAACGTCGGCATCAGCGCGTACTCGGACGCACCCGCCACGGCTCGTGACTTCCTCGAGTTCATGCAGACCAAGAAGTCGCAGACGTACTTCACCGAGGTCGGCGGCGCACCCGTCCTCTCGGCTGTCTACGACGATCCGGCAGTGCTCGCTCAGTTCCCGTACTTCGCGACCCTGAAGGAAGCACTCGCCACCGCTCAGCCGCGCCCCGTCACGCCGTACTACACGCAGGTGTCGAAGTCGATCTCCGACAACACCTACGCTGCTATTCGCGGCGAGAAGACCGTCGAGCAGGCTTTGGCGGACACCAAGGCCGGCATCGAAACCGCCGGTAACTGATCTACCAGGAGCAATAAGCAATGGCAGAACCGCAGGATCCTTCCGCGGCTGTGCCTACCAACCCCACGGTCGGGGCCGATTCAACCGGTCCCGACCGTTCGGGCGTTGGTGGGAGACACCGTGCACCGGAACCGCTAGAAGAGCCGTCGGCATCCGAGGCAGCAGGGACATCCCTGACCAAGGTTCTGCCTGACCTTGCAGCTACTCCACCCCCACCGACCTCGCCCCCGCCTGCGTCGGCCGACAAGCCGAAGAAGCGTCGACGAGTTCCGGTGTGGGCGTTCGTCGCACCGTCGCTGATCGTTCTCGCCGTCATCATTCTGTATCCGCTCGGACGAGCGATCTGGATGTCGATGCACAGCGACGGCAAGAAGCTCGATCCCGAGACCGGCATGTTCGTCACCGGTCAGTTCACGTGGTTCGACAACTACAAGAACTGGATCACCCAGTCCTGCAACACCGCCAACGGCTCGATTCCCTGCCCGCCCGGCACACTCGGATCGCAGTTCTGGCAGTCGATCGGAAATACGTTCGGCTTCACCGTCGTCACCGTCCTGCTCGAGACGGTGATCGGTCTGTCGATGGCGTTGATCATGGCCAAGACGTTCCGCGGACGCGGTTTGCTCCGCGCTTCCGTGCTGATTCCCTGGGCCATCCCCACCGCCGTCACCGCGAAGCTCTGGTTCTTCATCTTCGCCAACGACGGCATTGCCAACAAGATCCTCGGCACCAACATCCTGTGGACGGCGGACCCCTGGCCGGCGCGATTCGCGATCGTCGTCGCCGACGTCTGGAAGACCGCGCCGTTCATGGCGTTGCTGATCCTCGCGGGTCTTCAGATGATTCCAGCCGACG
>NZ_LVCT01000349.1:0-1127 GCF_001647205.1 Rhodococcus sp. EPR-134 | reverse complement strand
CTCTTCCGCACGATGGACGCTCTGCGGATGTACGACCTGCCCGCGATCATGATGGGATCCAACCCGGCCACCTCGACCATCTCGGTTCTGGTGGTCGATCAGATGCGCGTCGGCGCCAATTCGGCGTCGGCACTGTCCACCATCACGTTCCTCATCATCTTCGCTGTGGCCTTCATCCTGGTCCGATTCCTCGGAGCCAATGCGGTCAGCACGCAGGAAAAGCAGCGGAAGGGGGAGCCGGTATGAACAAGGCACTACGCGGCAAGATCGGCACCTACATCGGCGTCGTACTGATCATCGTGTGGGGACTCGCTCCCTGCTATTGGATGATCGTGACGGCGCTGCGCGACCCGGCGGACACGTTCTCGACGTCGCTGTGGCCCACCAATCTCACGCTGTCCAACTTCACCGCGGCGCTCGATCCCGACGCGAAGGTGAACTTCACCCGTGCACTGATGAACAGCCTCATCATCGCGGGCGCGACCACGCTGATCGCCTTGGTCATCGGCGTGTTCACGGCGTACGCGCTCTCGCGTTTCGATTTCCGTGGCAAATACTTCGTCACCGGAATCATCCTCGGCGCGTCCATGTTTCCGGTCGTCGCCCTCGTGACCCCGCTGTTCCAGTTGTTCACCGACATCGGCTGGATCGGCAGCTACAAAGCGCTGATCATCCCGAATATCTCGTTCGTGCTGCCGCTGACGGTCTATACGCTGACGTCGTTCTTCTCCGAGCTTCCGTGGGAGCTCGAGGAGGCGGCGCGTATCGACGGCGCCACCCGTGGCCAGGCCTTCCGTCTGATCATGCTTCCGCTCGCCGCGCCGGCACTGTTCACCACCGCGATCCTCGCCTTCATCGCAACGGTCAACGAGTACCTGCTCTCGCTCCAACTCTCGAGTGACAAGACCGCACCCGTCACCGTGGCGATGGCCAAGTTCTCCGGAACGGACCCATTCGTCACGCCGTACACCTCGATCATGGCCGGCGGAACCCTCGTGATGGTCCCGCTGGTCATCATGGTTCTCATCTTCCAGCGACGCATTATCGCCGGTCTGACCGCAGGCGGCGTCAAGTCGTGATGCGCGCTTGCGCACGGTTTCGATGAGGCGGGCTTCGCGCGCCCAGCG
>NZ_LVCT01000348.1:0-6985 GCF_001647205.1 Rhodococcus sp. EPR-134 | reverse complement strand
TGCCGTCTTTGGTGCTGCTCGGTTGCGTCGTCGCTCTCGGGCTCGCGTTCCGCGGATATCGGAACGCGGTCCGAGCAGAACGTCGCGAGTAGCCAGCCCGGTAGGGTGACATTTCGGTATCGCAGTTGCCGGGAGTTATCTGATCGAGATATCACCCTGGTGGAATGGTGCCGGTAAGTCCGGATCCACGACCGGGAGTGTTGAGTGAGTCCATCGAACAGATCGAGTGCGACGGGTGGCGATCAGTCGTCGGCTCGATCGGGCAAGTCGGCTAATTCGCCCCGGTCGAACAAGTCGGCCAAGCCCGCGAAAAAGCAGCGCTCGAAGTGGCGGTTCGTCCGGCGGACCATCTACGTGCTCGTGCTCCTGATGGTCATCGTGCCCGCGTCGGTTTTTGCTGTCGCGTACAGCCGGACCGACGTCCCGCGCCCCTCTGACATGCAGACCAATCAGGTGTCCACCATCTACATGGCCGACGGCACGACCGTGCTCGGCAAGGTAGTGCCGGCGGAGGGAAACCGCACCGAGGTCGCGTTGTCGGCCATCCCGATTCACGTCCGCGATTCGGTGCTCTCGGCGGAGGATCGTAACTTCTACACCAACCCCGGATTCTCGATCTCCGGATTTGCTCGCGCTGCCCGCGACAACGTGATGGGCAAGGAAAGCGCCGGCGGTGGCTCGACGATCACTCAGCAATACGTGAAGAACGTCTTGGTCGGTGACAAGCGCAGTATCGACAGGAAGCTGCGTGAGCTCGTCATCTCCGCCAAGATGGCGCGCGAATGGTCCAAGGACGACATTCTTGCCGCGTATCTCAACACCATCTACTTCGGTCGCGGTGCGTACGGCATCGCCGCCGCGTCGAACGCGTACTTCGACAAGCCGGTCAGTGAGCTGAGTGTCGAGGAAGGCGCAGTTCTCGCGTCCGTCATCCAGAGCCCGTCGTTCCTGGACCCCGAGACCAATCTGTCCGCGCTGCAAGCGCGCTGGGACTACGTTCTCAACGGCATGGTGGAACTGGGCAGCCTGACCAAGACGGATCGCGACGCGATGCAGTTCCCGGTCGTCGCCCCCGCCAATCGGCCGACCGATCTGAACCAGGCGCCAGGACCCGAAGGCCACATCAAGACCCAGGTACTCAAGGAACTGGCCGAGGCCGGTATCAGCGATCAGACGCTGAACACCGCTGGTCTGCAGATCACGACGACCATCGACCCGGTTGCGCAGGAAGCTGCGCTGAACGCCGTCAGGCGGAATCTCGAGGGCGAGCCGGAAGACCTGCGGACCGCAGTAGTGTCCATCGACCCCAAGACCGGTGGCGTCGACGCCTATTACGGCGGTGACGACGGAGCCGGCTTCGACTACGCCCAGGCGCCGCTGCAGACCGGTTCAGCGTTCAAGGTCTTCGGTCTGGTCGCAGCATTGATGGAAGACATTCCGCTGTCCGCACGGTTCGACAGTTCACCGCTCACGATCAACGGCGTGACCATCGGAAACGTCGGCGGCGAATCCTGTGGTCGATGCACCATCGCCGAGGCACTCAAGCGTTCGCTGAACACCAGCTTCTACCGGTTGATGCTCTCGATGGAGAACGGTCCCCAGAAGATCGCCGACGCCGCCCACCTGGCCGGCATCCCCGAGCACATTCCCGGACTCGACTACCCGACGCTCACACAGGAGGGTGGTCCGCCGGAGAACGGAATCGTGCTCGGCCAGTATCAGTCTCGCGTTATCGACATGGCGTCCGCTTACGCGACGCTCGCCAATTCCGGTGTGTACCAGCAGCCGCACTTCATCCGGAAGGTCGTGACGGCCGAAGGTGAAGTCCTGCTCGATCGCCCGGTCTCTCCCGGTGAGCGTCGTCTCGATGCTGCCGTTGCCGACAACGTCACGCAGGCAATGCTCCCGATCGCGTCGTACTCGAACGGTCACGCGCTTGCCGGTGGACGCCCGTCTGCAGCCAAGACCGGCACCGCGCAGTTGGGTGACACGGGCCAGAACAAGGATGCGTGGATGGTCGGTTACACGCCGTCGCTGTCCACCGCGGTGTGGATCGGAACTTCCGACGCTCAGGCCATCACCAACTCCTACGGTGGTTTGATCTACGGCTCCGGAGTGCCTGCGGACAGCTGGAAGATCACGATGGACGGCGCGCTGAAGGGATCCGACTGGGAGAGCTTCCCGTGGCCGGACCCCATCGGCGGGCAGGCCGGCGTTCCCGCGAACTCCGGCGTGACCTCGGGGGACGGGACGGGCACGCCCACGACGGGCGCGGTCGCTCCCCCGGCGCCCATCGAGGTGCCCGGCCTACCGCCGATCGAAGTGCCGCCGCTCCCCCAGTTGCCGCGTCAGATCGAGATCCTGCCGGGCATCGTCATCCCACTACCGGGCTGACAAACAGCGCCCGATTTCCGGTTCTCAGGCCTGATCGTCGAAGAGACCGAGTTGGGTGGGCGCTGCATCCTTGGCGGGCAGTACGACGACGCGCAGTCCGCGCCTGAGGTTGCGGATCGCGTGCGTCCACGCGCGCTTCTCGCCCGCACACAGGTCGGTGTCGTCGTCCTTGCGCCGGATGGACTCGGTCAACGCCTCGTGCCAGGCAGTCTCCTGCTCCTGGCTGATCCGCAGGTAGTCGAGAATGGTGTCGCGGTCGTGCTCACAGATCACGGCAACCTCTTCGGCGCTGAGCTCGCCCGTTCCGTCTGCGTCGAGTTCGAGGAGCGCCATGAGAGCCGGAGGAAATTCGTGGCACTCGTGTGACTCGTATTCGGCACCGGGATCTTCGTGCTCGGAGGCCATCCCGTCGTTGAAGGCGGTGTCTCCGGTAGCGCGAATGGGTTGCCCGCCCAGTTCTTCGGCGAGTTCGTCAGATGCTTCGGCCAGTTCGGCGAACGAGCGCAGAGCCCGCAGCAGGTGCTCGGCGACGAAGGGTGCGCCGTCCACGCGGACCACGCCCAGCACACTCTGCTCGACGAGAATGAGCTTGATGGTCGGCCATTGCCGATTGAGCTGAGCAAGAATTACAGCAGCGTTCTCGAGGTTCTCCACCGAATGCACGACCCGCGAGAACACCTCTACGTACTCGTCGTCCTCGAGGACACGAACATAGGTGACCTGCTCACCGCGGACCAGCGGGATGTCGCCGTCGTCGTCACGCTTGGGCGGATGACCGAGAAGGCGCTCGACGGCCCCGTCGACCAGGATCCGCAGCATGTCGCCCGAACCCGAGGGAGCGTGAGACGGCGTCGTGGCGAACGCCGGCGTCGACTCGCGCCCACTGGTGCTGGCACGCAGGAACGACGGGTGCGCAATGCTCCACATTTCACGGAAGACGCGCAACACTTTTGTCACCAGTTCCTCGGGACGAGCGCGGTCGACGTCGATGTAGAAGGACATGGACCCATTGCCCTCGGGTTCGTGCTCGCACAGATCGGGAGCGTTGAACCCCATGTCGAGCAGCGCTGAATGGTCTTCCGGTTCGAGCATCCGCAGTGGATGCAGAAACCTGTTGGAAGGAACTTCACAGCGCACGGAGGTCTGGTTCCATGCGAAGAACTGGATGCACGCGGGTGCGTCGGCCAGTTCGTCCATGCTGTCGTAATGCGACTCCACCACGAGGGTGTCGTCGTCCTCCATCACGGAGATGTAGCGAGCGAGATGAGTCTCGAAAGTAGTCCAGGCACTCAGGATTTCCAGATCGAAAGTATTGTCCGACATCGTCGCTCCTCTGGTCCGGGGGCGCATGGGGCCCTACCGACGACTCGCCGAAACCCCTGCTTTTCAAACCCCGCCTACGACGGTAGTCCTGGGGTCCGACAGTGACAGTGTTCGTAGGATCCGGGTGACCGTGTTTCAGTCAGGGGATTATCTTCCGAGCCTGCAGATTGGCGAAGATGTCGAGGAACATCGCTTCGGTGTCGACGTGGCGATGGAATCCGAACCGACGAGCTTTCGATCCGTCAGCGAAAAAGTCGTAGTCCCATCCGAATACGAAGTCACCGAACCCCCAGGACGAGACATCGGAATACGGGGTCCGAGCAAGGTGGTGTTCCTCGACGAGTTCATCCCACACCGACTCCTTGTCCGCCATTGCGACATCGAGGGACATCGGGAGCGGAGGTGCGACGTCCATGTCGAAGAAGGCTGCGATCTTCGGCCACATCTCCTGCCAGCGGAACAGGTCGCCGTTGTTGATGTTGAACGCCTGATTTGCGCACTCGGGGTTGGTCGCGGCCCAGACCGTCGCTTCGGCCAGGAGTCCGGCGTCGGTCATCTCGATCAAGCTGGTGTACGCGCCGGGCTTGCCGGGGAATCGGAGTGGGACACCCAGTTTCTTCGAGATGGTCGCGTAGACGGCGATGACCATCGCGAGGTTCATCGGGTTACCCAGTGCGAATCCGGAGACGACCGAGGGTCTGATCGCCGACCATGTCCACGACTTGCCGAGCTGCCTGCGTTCGAGGAACTGCTGTTGGTCGACGTTGAACTCGGGTGGCATGTGCGGTGGATCGCTCTCGCGGGCCGGAGTTTTGAACGGTCCGAGGTGTGCCCCGTAAACCTTGTAGCCCTGCATCAGGCTGACGTGCTCGAGTCCGCCCGCAACGGGCTCGATGGCGTCGAGAGTGTTGACCAGCATCGCCAAGTTGGGCGGAACCAGCTCGGCCCATGTCGGGCGGTCTTGATAGGCGGCGTAGAAGACATGGGTGACGTCGTCCAGTCCGCTCAGTGCTGCTGCGGTCTGTGAAGGATCGAGCAGGTCGACTGCGATGTGTTCGACCCGGTCGGTGTCCGTACCGCCTCGCCGCGAGAGTCCGATGATCTTCCATTCTCCGGTCGACTCGAGGTGATCGATCAAGTTCCCACCGATCACGCCTCGGGCTCCGACCACGAGTGCCACTTTGTCGTGCTGCACCATTTCAGCCTCCCATTGGTATATCGCGATGTTGCGATATAGGGAGTGAACCACACATATCGGCATTTCGCGATCTAGCGGTATGCTCACGAACATGGAAGACGCAACAACCGAGTGGGAAACGGCGTTCAAGGCGCTGGCCAACCCGATGCGTGTGCAAATCCTGCAGTGGTTGAAAGACCCCGGGAGCTTTCCCCCTCAGCTCGAGCCTGCCGAGGAGGTCGGAGTGTGCCTCAAGCACATTCAAGCGAGGGCGAAGGTGTCGCAATCGACGGCGTCTCAGTACATGGCCGCACTCCAGGCCGCGGATCTGGTGACCACCACACGAATCGGTCAGTGGCGGCATTACAAACGAAACGAGCAACAGATCGAGAAGCTTGCTGCATTCATCAGGCAGGGTTTGTAGGTACCAGCACCTGACCGATCCCTCCGGGGCCGCCAACGTTGTGGCAAAACCTCACATCGCCGGCGCCGTCGGTATGTGCATTGTGGTCGTTTCTCGGGTTGCTCGTTGTCCTTACGCTCGGCAGAGGGTACTGGCAAGGAGAGGCGTGCGATGAGTCGTGAGAGCTGGGTGGGCCGTGATGCCCGATCCATCGCCGAAGCCGTGCGGTCGGGTCAGGTGTCGGCGCGGACCGTCGTCGAAGAACATCTCGCACGGGTCGGCGAATGCAATGTCGAACTCAACGCACTGGTCACCGTGTGCGCCGAGGAGGCTCGCACGGCCGCGGATTCCCTGGACGAGCGACGCCTTCTCGGTGAGACACTCGGCCCCCTTGCCGGGGTTCCGTTCACGGTCAAGGACCTGATCGCCACTGCCGGCGTGCGCACCACTGCCGGTTCTCGCACTCTGGCGGACAACGTCCCGGCCGTCGACGCCCCGGCCGTCGCGGCATTCAAGGCTGCCGGTGCGATTCTGATCGGCAAGACCAACACCCCGGAATTCGGCGCGTGCGGCCTGACTCGAAACGAACTGTTCGGAACCACGGCCAGTCCGGTGCGACCGGACGGCGTCGTCCGGTCCCCCGGCGGATCGAGTGGCGGCGAGTCCGCGTCGGTTGCTGCCGGAATGAGCGTGCTCGGACTCGGTACGGATTTTGGTGGCTCGGTGCGTTGGCCCGCCCACTGCACCGGCCTCACTTCGGTTCGCCCGACGCTCGGACGTGTCGATCCGGAAGGTCAGTATCCAGGCGTGCTTTCGGATGGACGGGTACTCGCCAACCCTGCGACGATGCACGGCACGATCCAGACCATCGGCCCACTGGCCCGCAACCTCGGTGATGCGGCGCTTGCGTTGCGCGTCCTGTCGAAGCCGCATTTCTCGTGGACCGAGCCTGATTCGGTCGACGTCGACGACCTCGACATCCGCTGGGCCACCGGCGAGGGAACGATTCCCGTCGACGAAGAAATCCGGTCAGCGGTTCGGACGGTGGCGATCAGCCTGGACGCGAGCGAGTGCGACGGTCTGGCTCTGCCGCGGGCCAACGCGCTTTTCGGTGCGTTGCGATCGGTCGAGACCCACGCGGACATCTACTCTCTCGCAGCAGGTTCAGCGCACGCTTTCGACGCGGACATCACCGCCATGCTTGCGGCAGGCCATGATCGCAGTTCCGCCGAGGTGGAAGCGCTGTGGGCGGATCGCGCGGTGTTGATCAGCGAATTCCTCGGCGAGATGGGAGACGCACTGATCCTGCCGGTTGCGTCGGTGCTCGCTCCGCCGCTCGGTGTGGAGAGCTTCGAGGTGGACGGTCGCAAACTCACATGGATGGATGCGCTCGCGAGTTGCCGGGCGATCAGTGTGCTCGGTCTTCCGTCGGTCGTGGTTCCGGTAGGACTCTCCCGCAACGGTTTACCGATCGGGGTGCAGGTGGTGGCGAGACCGTTCCGCGAGCACGTTGCGCTGTCCGTGGCGGCGCGAATCACGTCGAAGGCGCAAGCTCTAGTCTGACTTCCATTTTTCGGTTTCGGCTGCGAAACGTGTTGCGTACGAGTCGGCAAGGTCGTGAAGAGTGGTGACGCAATCGCCGTAGTACGTCGGTGCATGCATGGTCGCCAGAATCCGCGGCTCGAGGT
>NZ_LVCT01000347.1:0-2114 GCF_001647205.1 Rhodococcus sp. EPR-134 | reverse complement strand
CGGGGTGGTGCCCGAACGCGGTGAACAGATCTCCGCAGAACAGCGTCGACGTCGTCTCCTCGAACATCAGGCCCGCGTCCCAACCGTGTGGGACGTGTGGGGTGTCGATGTGCCGGACTCGGCGGCTGCCGGTTTCGAGTACGTCGCCGTCCTGCAAGGGAAGTGGCGCCCGATCGGCCAGATCGTTGACCTGGACGAAGCACCCCATCGCACCGTGTGCAACTTGCGCTTCGGGGGCCGCCGCAAGCCAGGAGTTCATGGACCCGCATTCGTCGGCCTCGACGTGACCGAACGTGATCCATTTCAGACGGTCGATGTCGATCAGCGTGGAGAGTGCGTCGGAAGCCGAGGTGAACAACGCTCGCTGCCCGGTGTGGAAGAGCAAGGGTTCCTCGCCGTCGACGAGAAACTGGTTCATCGTGAGGTTCGCTTCGTCCACGAAGGTCGACAGTCGGTAGATGTCCGGCGCGATTTCGGTGATCGTGGTGGTCATCGCTGTGCTCCGATCAGGGCTGTTGTACATGTCGAGCTGTCTTCTCCAGCCTTCTCGCCGCCCCGCGCCTGCACAAGGTTCTGGACGTGCTTACGGCTCTGCAATAGTGGAGGACGTGTTCGTACTGCTGCTGACAGGCCCGCCGGGCGCGGGGAAGAGTTCCGTGCTGACCGCGCTTCACGATCGACTCGGCGAGGCCGGGGTGAGCAACGCGATGATCGAGGTGGACGAACTCGAGCGGTGCTATCCGCCGCTGGGGACCGAACGGGCAATCGCACACGTCGGGATGCTGTGTGCGTCGTACCGGGAAGCGGGGTACGAACTCCTGTTCCTCACGGCTACCGTCGAAGACGACGACTACGGGCGCGCCCTGCTGGCCGCGACCGGCGCCGAGGGGCACCTGCTGGCGCGCCTCGAGGCCGATCCGGATACGTTGCGTACCAGAATCATCGAACGTGAACCGGCCGGCTGGGCCGGGTTGGACGAGTTGGTGGAGGCGTCACAACTGCTGGCCGGTTCGATGCCGACGCTCAGTGGAGTCGACGTGGTTCTGAGCACCGAAGGCCGCGATCCCGAAAGTGTTGCCGACGATCTGGAAGCGGCTCTGCGAGAACACAGTCCGTCGCTTCTAGCCGTCGGTGTTCAGAGCGGTGACCACTGAAGTGAACATCGTCGACTTGATTGCCCCCAGTGTGCCCGCATTCTTCGGGCCGATCGGTGCAACCATTTCGATGGCCTTGGCGGTCAAAGCGTCGACGGATGCGGTGAAGTCCACCAAACCGGCTGCGAATGCGTCACTTCCGCCGTATCGCCGCCCCGTGGTCATGGCGACGATTGCCGACGCCGGGCTGAGTTTGGCCTGGATGAGAGCTGCCATTCCTTCGGTGAAGGGGATGTTGATGTCCACCTCCGGGAAGCAGTAGTAGCCGCGATCATCGCGCATGACGCGGTAATCGTGCGCGATGCCGAGCATGGCGCCGGCTCCGAAGGCGTGGCCGTTAATCGCCGCGACGGTGGGCATCGGGAACGTCAGCATCCGGGCGAACAGCGACTGCACCTGCTGCACATACCACTTCGCCTTGTCGCCGTTCGCGCCCAGCCAGTCGAGGTCGAGTCCGTTGGAGTAGAACTTGCCCGTCGCCGTGGTGACCAGGGCATGTGCGCTTTCGCTCAAAGCCTGGTCGAGTAGCTTGTCGACGGAATCGAGCCACTCCGGCGAGAATCGATTCTCGTCCTCGCCGAGATCGAGAACGGCGATCTTGTCTTCGAAGCGCAGAGTTGCGGTCATGATTGGCCTTTCCTGTTGCGTGGCTTGGGCAGTGGTGGGTCGAGATGCAGAACCGCTCGAACGGCGGCATCCAACCGCGCGCGTGCTGCGGCGTCGGGGACTCGCCAACCGTCGGCGCGTTTGGCGGGATGAATGAGTAATCCGGTAGGCAGGCCGACAACACAGGCCTCGATTGCCTCGACGGCTCTGCCGTCCTTGCGGCCCCAGAGCGCGGTCGACAACCGGATGAACAACTCGACCAGAGACCGGTCGAGTTGTGTGAGTTGCTCGGCGATGTCGGCAGGGACGTCGGTGCCGAGCAGTTCGTCACGCTGGATCGTCAACAGCAGCAAC
>NZ_LVCT01000346.1:0-4588 GCF_001647205.1 Rhodococcus sp. EPR-134 | reverse complement strand
AGCGTCGTCCACTCTCGATTGTTGAAGCGCGAGAAATCGTCGCGCAGCACGCAGCCACGCGCTACCGACCAGTCCACTGCGAGAGCCGAATGCGTGATAGATCGCCCCGTTGGATACACCGGTGGCGTCGGAGACTGCCCGGACCGTGACAGCGCTCGGTCCGGCAGTGGCGGCAAGTTTTTCGGCAGCGTCGAGCAGGGTGTCGAGGTCGTGGACGCGTGGCCGAGGCATGAACGCACAGTAACAGAGCGTCTGCTCTGTTACTAGTGTGCGGTCAGATCACCGAATTTGCGCGAAGATCCTCGATCTCCTCCGGGCGCAGGCCGAAGTCGGTGAGTACGTCGTCGGCGTCACCGCCGAGAGTCATGGGTGGCGCATTCCTGACGGGAAGGGTCTTGCCGTCCACCCAGAACGGTCCGCGGACAACGGGAATCGACGTTCCGTCGGCGCTCTGGGTCTGCTCGACCATCTGCAATGCCTCGACCTGCGGGTCGGAGAACACCTGATCGATCGAATGGATGGGGCCGCAGGGGATTCCGGCACCGCGGATCTCGGAGATCCATTGCGCCGCGCCCTTCGTGGTCAGTAGGTCCTCGAGTTCTTTGGTCAGTTGGTCTCGGTGCGCCAAACGTTCTTTACCCGTGGCATATTCGGTACGGAAGGCGAGCTCGGGGTCGCCGAGTACCGAGCACAGTGCGATCCAGTGCTTGTCCGAGCCGGTGGCAATGTTGATCGGGAAGTCGGCAGTGTCGAAAGCGCCGTACGGCGTGATCGTCGGGTGCGTATTGCCGTTCGGCGTCGAAACCCGCCCGGTGCTCAGGTAGTCCTGCGCCTGGAAGGTCATGATCGAGATCGCGGATTCCAGCAACGAGGTCTGCACGCGGTGCCCACGACCATCGCGACCGCGAGAGGCAAGCGCCGCCGTGATGCCCAGCGCTGCGTAGATGCCCGAGACCGTGTCGATGATGGGGATACCGACCCGCATCGGGGTCTGTTCCCCGGCACCGGTGACCGACATCAGCCCGGACATGCCCTGGGCCACCTGATCGAGTCCGGGCGCGAACTGGTCAGGGCCCACCGGGCCGAAACCACTGATGCTCATCACGACGAGCCCTGGATTCTCCTGCTCGAGCGAGTCGGGATCGAGCCCCATGTCGGCCAGTACTCCCGGACGGAAGTTCTCGACCAGCACATCTGCGTCGAGGGCCAGGCTGCGAAGCAGTTTCCGCCCGCGGTCACTGCGCATGTCGATGGCGATCGACCGTTTGCCGCGGTTCACGGAAGCGAAGTAGAGGCTTCGATCGCCGTCGAACGGCGGCCACTGACGCGAACTGTCGCCGGAGCCACGGGTTTCGACCTTGACCACGTCGGCGCCGAAATCCGAGAGCAGCGACGTGCACAGAGGGCCCGCGAGAGCACGGGTGAGGTCGAGAACTTTGATACCGCTGAGCAATTGGTCCATGGGAGAAACCTCGGTTCTGTGGTGTGCAACGTCGCCCACTCGATCCGTCGCACCATCTGCGTGAATTGCCGCTGCAGTGATCGTCGGAGAGGGGAAGAATGAAGGTCAGGCCTGCTTTCGGCTGGGCTCGGTGACAACACTGGTCGAGAGCGCAAGGTGATGCGACGGCGACATTGCACAACTGCAGGGCCCGGATTTAGGCGCATTGTGTGACAGGCAGGATTGCGGTGGGCCGATACCGTGAACTCTCTACGGACGGCGATGCAAGCGGGAGGCGAGGCGATGCGCGACATTTCCACTCAGCTGGCGCAGTGGCACGCCCGCGGCGAGGATTTTGCACTGGCGACGGTTGTCCGTACCTGGCGATCCTCACCGCGCATGCCCGGTGCTTCGATGGCCGTCTCACGCTCCGGCGAGGTGGTCGGCAGCGTCTCGGGCGGGTGTATCGAGAGTGCACTGTACGAGATCGCCCAGGAGGTTCTCGCCGACGGCACCAGTCGCGTCGAGGTCTTCAGCGTCTCCGACGACGACGCCATCGGAGTAGGGCTGACCTGCGGCGGAACCATCGAAGTGTTCGTCCAGGCCGTCGGAGCCGATTTCGCCGAGTTCGGTCAGGTTTGTGAACGGATCGAGGCCGATACGCCCGTCGTCGTGGTCACCGAAGTGCGTCCGGGAGCACCGGCACGGCACCTCGTCGTCGAGCACGGCCGACGCAGCGGAGATCTGGATGCCACGGAGGACGAGGTGTCCATCCTGCTGCGCACGATGGACACCGGTGAGTCCGTCGCTTTTGTCGCGCCGGCGGGAACTCTCATCGATTCGCAGCACGACCTGCTGGTCGAGATCTTCGCGCCACTACCGCGGATGTACGTGTTCGGGGCCATCGACTTCGCGGCCTCGATGTGTACGTTGGGCGCCTTTGCGGGTTATCGCGTGACCGTCGTGGACGCACGGCCGGTCTTCGCGACACGGGCGCGCTTCCCCGACGCCCACGATCTGGTCGTCATGTGGCCACACAAGTTCCTCGAAACCGCACCGATCGACAACAAAACCGTCCTGGCCGTGCTCACGCACGACGAGAAGTTCGACATCCCCCTGCTCGAGATCGCGCTGCGTTCGCCGGCTGCGTACGTCGGCGCGATGGGAAGTCGTGCGACGCATGAGCGTCGGGTGGCGCTGTTGAAGGAGCGAGGCGTCACCGACGCCGAGTTGGGGCGTCTGCACTCACCGATCGGGTTGGATCTCGGCGCGAGGACACCGGAGGAGACTGCAGTGTCGATCCTCGCCGAGATGACCAAGACCCTGCGCAATGCCTCCGGTTTGGAACTGCGGGATCTGCAGGGGCCGATCCACCCGCCACCTCAGGAGAATCCGACCGCCCTGCATCGAACGGCCTGAGTCGACTGCGCTGAATTCGGACATCTTGTGTTCGGTGGGGATAGGATCGTTTCTTTCGTGAACCATCTTCCGTGATCCGAATGAAATCGAGGTGCCTGCCAAGTGGCAAACCCGGCCGTACCGGCATCCGAGGTGAATGCTGTTCTCTCCGAACTTCTTCGAACCCAGCTCCTTCCTGGTGTTCGAAAGGTCGCCGGCGGCTGCGAAGACCCGACGGTAGCCCGGGTGGGATTCATGGCGGTTCCGGACATCGGACCGTGGCTGCGGCACGGACAGTTGCTGATCACCACGCCGGAAACCCTCGCCAGGGTCACCGAAACCTTCAAGGCATTTGTCGGACGGTTGTCGACGCGAGGTGTTGCGGCACTTGCCGTCCAATTCGGCGCAGACGGGGACACTCTCGCGCCGGAGCTGGTCGACGCGGCCGAAAGCGCCGGCTTCCCGCTCCTGGTTTTTCACGGTGCGTGTGATCACCCTGCGGCGAGAGACCGTGAGCAGACGGAGTCGGCCCAGATCGACGCCATGTTCGGGGCCGAGCGCTTGCGACGGCTGCTGGTCGACGTCGTGATGGGCGGCGGCGGCCTCCCGCAATTGACCGAAGTCATCGCACGGGAGATGAAGGGCGCCGCCCTGATCACCACCTCGGACGGACGCGAGATCTGCCGCGCCGGGGACGCCGCGGAGCGCAAGCATCTGTCTGCCTGTCCCGCCGTCGATTCCACCGGTCGTCTGCGGACCGACACCGTCGAGGGCGGATTGGGTCTGCACGAGTTCGACGGTCAATTCATCGCGGTGTCCGCGATTTCCGCCAATCACATCGACCACGGGCGTCTCGCGTTGTTCACCGGTGAGCGCGTGATGACGAGTTACGACCAGTACCTGGTCGAGCGGGCCGCGTCGGTGTGTGCGTTGGTCATCACCCGCGAACAAGCCGTGGCGTCGGTGGAGGAACGCCATCGCGCCAACTTCGTTCACGACCTGCTCCTCGGTCGGGCCGGGGACCACGATCACGTTGTCTCCCATGCCAAGACATTCGGTTGGGACTTCGACCGCCCGCTGGTGATCGTCTCGATCGAGCCTGACCCGATCGACGAACCGGCCTCTGCGGCGCCCGCTCGGCTGCCTGTTGTCGATCGCCAGGCGATGGCGTTCTCCGGGGCGATCGCCCACCGCGATCCCGGTGCGGCGGTGACCGCGCTGACGGGCGAGACGGTGATCGTCATGGGCGTCGGCACCGACACGATGGCATTGGTGCGGGACCTCGTCACGGTCGTTCGCGGTGAAGGTGGCGGCGGGAGAAGGCCGTTCAGTGTCGGGGTGTCCCGGCCGACAGCGGCGATCGACGCAGTCCCCGCGCTCTACAGTCAGGCGCGCACCGCACTGACCGTCGGGCGACGGATCTCCGGTCCGTGGACGGTGACTCAGTTCGACGATCGCGGTGTGTACAGACTGCTCAGTCTGGTCGAGGACGAAAACGAGCTGGAGACGTTCGCGCGGGAGACACTGCGGGAACTGACGGAGGAAACTGCCGAAGCGCAGGACATGCGCAAGACATTGGAAGTCTTGCTCGCGACCAACATCAACATCGCCGAGACAGCGCGCAAGCTCCACTTCCATTACAACACACTGCGTTACAGGGTCGTTAAGCTGGAGAAAATGCTGGGACCCTTCACGGCGCAACCCGAGCTACGGCTGGATCTGTCTCTAGCACTGAAGATAACCGCGATG